>CALKRO010000071.1 GCA_937990205.1 uncultured Candidatus Saccharibacteria bacterium
TATGGAAGCTGATGCTCAGGATTCTGAATCATCGGAAATTGAGTCAGAAAAACCAATTTCCGAATCTATTTTGACCTCTAGTGATTCGGCGGAAGCCATCGAGATTATTGATTCTATTTTTAACCATTGGCTGAATCCTTCGCCTCTTAAGGCTCTCGGTAGTGGGGAAGAAAACGAAGGTCGCCGCAGTCTTCACGCCTTGGAGGTTCGTATTAACGCTCAAGAACGTGCTGACTTTGCGATTCGTTCTGCCGTGGATATGTTGGTTGAATTGACTGGAAATCTCGGCCTTGCCACCATCGGTAATCAGCTTTATTACTCTGGTATTTCCAAGCTCTTTTCTCAGCCGGAATTTGTTGATTATGAACGTATTCAGGCAGTATCGAAACTGCTTGATAATCTCGAGCCGTGGCTCCACGAAGCTAAGCCGGGTGAGCCACTGAATATTTTCATTGGTCATGAAAATCCGATCGGCAAAAACTCAGATGCTTCACTCATTATTAGTAAGTTTCGTTCGCCGTATTCAGACGATAGCTATATCGGCGTTCTTGGTCCTACCCGTCAAAATTATGCTAAAATCATGAGTCTCGTCCGCCATGCCGGTCGTTATTTGGAGAATACTTTGTAAGGAGAAAATATGTCAAAACCACAAGATGAAACCACTAAGTCAAATTTTAATTTTGAAAATTCCGCAGCCGAGAATCTAAATCAAGCCAGTCCAGAAGTTAATTTTTCGGATGATCTTGACCAATCGGCTGATCCAATTTCTGCAGAATTCGCCAATCTAAAGCAGCAAAATGCTGAATTTTTGCTTGATCTCCAGCGTACTCGAGCTGACTTTGAAAATTTCCGCAAACAAGTCGAAATGCAACGTGAACAGGCTAAGAAAACTGCCACACATAGCACTATTTTGAAATTTCTCCCGCTGATTGACGACATGGGCCGCGCTATTGCCGCTCACACGGAAGCGCTTTCTCCGGTTCAAAAAACTCTTGAAAAAACCATGAAATCCCTCGGTCTCGAAAAAATCGATGCTAATCCGGGCACAATTTTTAATCCAGAACTTCACAATGCTATTTCTATGGAAGAAGGTGAAGGTGACCAGGAAGTTATCGCTGAAGAATTGATTCCAGGCTATCTCTACCAAGGCGAAGTTTTACGTACTGCCATGGTTAAAGTTACTCACCAGGCCTAAAACATTTAGAAAATTCACTGAGTCGTGTCTCCACCCGGCTCAATTTTTTGCGCCAAAAAATCTCTTAACGCTTATGCTATAATATTTAATATGTATAGTGGTGAGCGCTTTATCAATTTAGATAATTTATTAGCTAGGGTCCGTTTTTGTAATTATTTGACGGTTGCCCAAATCTTCTTGCAGGATAATTTTCTCCTAGAAACTCCCTTGAAACCTGCCGATGTAAAGCCGCGTTTGCTTGGTCACTGGGGGACTTGTCCAGGGATTAATCTGGTTTACGCTGCGCTAAGGGCTTATTTTGGCCAGCGCGACTTTACCTTTGTTTTGGGTCCAGGCCATGGTTTTCCTGCGCTCCAGGCTAACCTGTTTTATGATGGGGAATTAGCTAAGGTTGACCCTACGCTTTCTCGTGACTATGCCGGCCTCAAAATTATTTCCAAGATGTTTTCCCGCATTGGTGGTTTCCCGTCTCATGCCAGCCCGGTCACCCCAGGAGTGATTTGTGAAGGTGGTGAACTCGGCTATTCACTCGCCACGGCTTATGGCTCGGTTTTGAATCGTCCAGGACACACCACCGTTGCCCTCATTGGTGATGGTGAATTTGAAACCGCTACCATGCTCGGTAGTCTTAATCTCAATCGTCTACTGCTTAGCGAATCAAATGGTCGGGTTTTGCCAATTTTACATCTTAATGGTTACAAGATCTCTGCGCCAACCGTCGCCAGTCGCCGTTCTGAACACGAATTAAAAGAACTCATCAGAGGTTTTGGTTACACGCCAATTTTAGTTAAGGAAACGCTTTCCGAAACCTATGAAGAATTTGGCAAAAAATTTAATACTTCCGCCAATTTTACCCCTGAACTTGATGAAAAATTGCAAAGAAATCTCTTAGAAAATCTATTGCAAGCACTCTTCCAGGCTGAATCCACGGAAAATCCACCATTTATTATCTTCGTCTCCGAAAAAGGTCTCACTGGTCCTCGCCAAGCCGAAGGTATGAAAGTGCGTGATAATTTTAAATCTCACCAAGTGCCACTACCTAATGCTAAAACCGACGAAACTGAGCTTAAGATGCTCGAAAAGTGGCTCAAAACTTATCGTTTTAATGAACTATTTGATCAAGAGAAAGGATTTTTAATTCATGAAAACTAAATCTCTCGCCAAGGCTTTCGGCGCTTTGCTTTCTGAAAAAATGCAAAGCGACCCAGATTTTTATCTCTTTTCTCCTGACGAAACTACTAGTAACAAAATCGATGCCGTTTACGATCAAACCACGCGTGCTTGGGGCGACCTGGCTATCGAAAAATGGGATATGCCAGAATCTGCCACTGGCCGCATTATCGAGCTTCTTTCGGAAAATGTACTCTTTTCTACTATGGTTGGCCACTTAATGACCGGAAAAGATGCTTTGATGACTAGCTACGAAGCTTTCTTTTCAATCATCCTTTCACAAATTGTTCAACATCTGAAATTTCTCGAGCAGGCCGAAACCATCTCATGGCAAAAAGACTATCCTTCCGCCAATCTTCTCAGTACCAGTACCTGTTGGCGTCAGGATCACAATGGTTTTTCTCATCAATCCCCAATCCTTCTCTCCGCTTTGCTCGCTCGTCCGGGGCATCACGTCTCCTGCCTCTTTCCGCTCGATGCCGAAAGTGTGAAGCCGTGTTTTCATTATCTTTTTGAACGCCAAAATCAAGTCAATTTGGTTACTCTCAATAAGACCGAACAGCCAGTCTTTCTAAACGAAAAACAAGCCGAACTTTGTTTTAAGCGAGGTATTTGCTTCTTCGACACCACCAAGTTAAATGGTTCGCTTCAGGCTCTTGATAACTCTGAAATTCCAGAGTATGATTACATTTTTGTCGCGGCTGGCGATATTAGTTTTTATGAATCCTATCAGGCTGTGAAGCAGCTTCAGCAAGATTTGCCAAAGCTAAAGATTGGTCTCGCCTATATTTCTGCGCTCACCTATACTGGTGTCGGTTTTGCCGAACAGCCACTTCCAGTCTCAGAATTTAATCAGATGTTTGGTTCCAGCGCGAAAATTATTGCGAACTTTCATGGCTATCCACATGATTTGAAAAATATTTTAGCTAACTACACTAATCCGAAGCGTATTCTATCTCATGGTTACGAGGAGCAGGGAAGTACGGTCACACCATTTGCTATGCTTGTCATGAACCAAACCTCTCGCTTCCATCTGATGCTCGATGTCGCTAAATCTGAAAAAGCCACCAGTCTTCTCGATAAATATCAATTCGAAATTGATCAGCGTATGGCCTATGCCTTGGAATATGGCGAAGATCAAGAATAACCCACAAGAATTACATTAATTATTCGTAGTAGTTATCGATCTCACTAAAAATAGCCCACGCGGGGCTATTTTTTATGACTTCTTTTTCAGAAATGGCTTACGTATCCGTTTCTGTTTTTCTGGTGCTAGCTTAGCAAACATCATGCGCCCAGAATTAGTTTGCAGGAATTTTTCAAACATTACATCCACTGAATCGCCAATTTTATCGCTGGCATTATCTACTACCACCATCATGCCGTCTGGAAGATAGCCTACACCTTGTTTTGGATTACTACCGGTACTAGTAATCTTCAAAGTAAAGCATTCACCTGGTAGATATTCAGAGCGTAGTTCCACTACAAGCTCATTAATATTGAGAACATCAATATTCATCGTCGAAGCTACTTTGCCAAGATTGTAATCAATCGTCATAATCGAGCCGTGATTTTCTTCGGCTAATTGCAGTAGACGTTCGTCCACTGGTGTTCGATCCAGTTCGTCCTTCAGAATTACCACATCCGTCGAAGGGATACGTTCAAGTTCTGAGACTACATCCAGTCCAAATCTCGCTCGCGTGCGTTTTTCACTGTCTTTTCCATCCGCTAGTAGCTGCATCTCATGGATTACACTACGTGGGATAATTAAAATTCCGCCTAAGAATCCAGTTTGTGCCACTTTTAATACGCGTCCATCCATCAAAGCCGATGAGTCGACATAAATTTTTCGTTTTTGGCCAAAATAATTAAAGCTCTTCTTGAAAGAACGGTAGGCAAGAAAGCTAGTTTCAATTAAGATGAGGCCATGAATGATTAAAGAAATAATTTCCATAAAACCTTTCTTATTATGTTAAAAAATATCTAAGCACATCCCCCTCGGTATCCGAAGCTATTGTATCACCGATTAAGAAATAATACCAAAAAATCTTATGTAATTTTTACTATCCAAAAATTTCATAATTTTCTGCCTAAAGGTTCTAGCTCCATAATAAATGGAGCTAGAATTCATTAAGCTTTAAACTCAGTTTACGAGCCTAATTTATTAGTAACGGTGCTACCAGCGCGATCTTTAATGTTACTACGATAGAAGTTTCACTTCCGGTCATCGTATAAGTTGTAGTATTGTCGCCAGCTTGGGCGGTTCCAGAAGCTACTACTGTGCCATCTACGGAGACCGTGTAGCTGTCCAATTGTTCAGAACCTGCTTTTGCTTCAAACTTCAGTACCGAGCCACTGTTAATCGTACTATTTTTAATCCTTACCGTAGGTGCACGATAGGAACAGTCATCTGTGGTGAATGGGTCATAGCCGTCAGCAGATTTGGCAAAGCTCTTATTTTTCGAAATTGGATCAATGGTAAAGCTGATATCTACTTCTTCGATTAAGCTTGGGTCGGTACAATCAGAAGCTTTGTGTTTGTTGATGCGGTTAAACTTCATTTTTTCAGTCTGAGCACCCGAGGTCTTATTATTGAACCAACTTGGGAAAATATCGGTAATTCCACTTACGGTAAGCGTTTGAATTCCAGCTGGTTTTTGGATCTTATCTCCAGACTTCCACTTGCCGGCATTGGCATAAACGTCTTTATGTACTGGTTCCATGTAATCATTGGCTACGCGACGCACGACTGTGTTTGAAGAGTTCGTTAAACCGCGGCCATCGTGGTTACCATTCCAGACCACTGTTGCAACCACTGGTGAATAAGAGGCAGTGAGCGAGTCTTTCGTTACGGTCGAATCATTAGTCGTAGTTGTACCAGTTTTGGTAGCAGTCCAAACTCCAGGCACCACAAAACCGAATGACGCACCTAGACTTCCGAAGACCATTGAACGAGCAGAGGTGTCACTGAGAATGTCGGAAACCATGTAAGCGGCCTGAGAATCAAGTACGCGATTACCAGAGGTATCTTCCCATTTTTCGAGTACATCACCTGAACCGTTTTTGACTTCTAGGATGTATGAAAGTGGTTTATATACACCACCGCGAGCCAGGGAGGCATAAGTATTCGCGTGCTCAATCGGTTTAACAGTACAGCCCGAACCAATCGCAATCGAGAGGCCACCAGAAGTATCTGTACAATAGGACAAATCACCTAAGTCATGTGCCGTCTTAATGCTATCTTCGATGCCATTGATGTAGAGGGCTTTTACAGCTGGAATATTTAAGGAGTTGGCTAGAGCTTTACGAATTGAGGTATTACCATAGAAAGCTCCGGTGTAGTTACGCAATTTACAGTTACCAGTGAAGCCAGCACAGTAGAAATTATCAATATTTTCATCTTTTAAAATCGATCCCGCACCGTAGTTTGCTCCTTCGCGTTGCTTAAATAATGGCGCATAGTCCAAAATTGGCTTGATTGAAGAACCTGGTTCGAGCAGTGAGGTAGAGGCATT
>CALKRO010000072.1 GCA_937990205.1 uncultured Candidatus Saccharibacteria bacterium
TCTGACCTCAATCGCTTTCTTTAATTTAGTTTTTAGTGATAAAACGTCTGCCCTATATATACCAACATTATCCGCTTCAGTAGATAATGCTGACGCTTCAGTCAATGGAAATCAAGTAATTAATAGCACGAATAAAACCACCGAAATTCCCTTAAATCTTACAGTAAGTACAAATAATAAGACTGGCTATACGGCGACCCTAAGCTCAGAGACTGATGAAACAGCACTAGTGAATGACGATTCTACGAATGGAGCAAAAATCAATTCGATCTCAGCAGCTAGTGCCCTCTCTAATTTTTCTGATAATACCTGGGGTGTGAAGATCGGAAGTAGTACTAATTTTTCACCAATCCCAAAGCCCACTGCTCCAATGAACGTTATGCAAACTGCTGGAAAAACAAACGGCAATGAATCGAACCAGCTAAGTATTGGTATGAAATTAAGCGATAATCTTGAAAGCGGCAGATATACAAATAAGTTGGTATTTTCAATTCTAACAAATGACTATAATCAAATCGCCATGATGGCTAATGGTCCCGATTTTAATACAAAATTAAAATCTCTCGAAACCGCTACGAATAAAATTGAACGTTTTAGAAAGAGTACAGTTGCGCCAGCTGCTTCCATGGATGCAGTAAATATTGAAGGTGCGGCCTCCGATTATGAAATTAGGCTCTGGTTAGACCCGACGGACAAGACAGCTTATTATTATACTGAACCGAAAAAGGTTTATCTAGATACAGATAGTAGCAGGATGTTTTATTCAATATATTATGAGCAAGAAATTAAAAATATCTTAGAGATAGACCTCTCCGGCTTCGATACCTCCAAGGTGACGACTATGTACGATATGTTTGCATACATGTCTAAACTCACCACTCTTAATCTTTCTCACTTTGATACTTCCAAGGTGACGAATATGAACAATATGTTTTATCATATGCCTGCTCTCACCACCATTAATCTCTCCAGCTTTGATACCTCCAATGTGACTGATATGAGTGGTATGTTTTCTAGCATGTCTAAACTTACCACTCTTAATCTTTCTCACTTCGATACCTCCAAGGTGACGAATATGGGATTTATGTTTTCTGACATGTTTAATCTCACTACTCTTAATATCTCCAGCTTCGATACCTCTAAGGTGACGAATATGAGATATATGTTTGACGACATGTCTAAGCTCACCACTCTTAATCTTTCTCACTTTGATACCTCTAAAGTTACGAATATGGGCTATATGTTTTCTGGTATGTCTAATCTTACCAATCTTGATCTATCAAGTTTTGATACTTCTAAGGTGACGGATATGTATGCTATGTTTTCTGACATGTCCAACCTCACTGCTCTTAATCTCTCCAATTTCGATACTTCTAAAGTGACGACTATGTACGCTATGTTTCGGAATATGCCTAATCTCACCACTCTTGATCTCTCCAACTTCGATACCTCCCAGGTTACGGATATGAAATATATGTTTTATCTTCCATATAAAGATAAACTTAATGATAAACTAGAAAAAATTTATGTAAATAATGATTTTAATACCGCTAGCCTTACGGACTTTTCGGAAATGTTTAAAAATCGCAATAAACTACGAGGAGGAAATGGCTCGTTCTTGGTTAACCCGGGTGCTGCGGATAAATCCTGGCTCCGTATCGACGATCCAACCAACGGTCGCCCAGGTTACTTCACTAGAAAACCATAAAAAAGTTCTAAACCTTTTTATTACTTATTGGGAGAAATACTACATTCTTTTTTTAAATTTAAAAAAAGAATGTCATCTTGCCTTTTGAGGACATAGGCTTGGGCAAGCGCCCTTGAGTGGTCCGGCAAAAGGCATGTGACATTCTTCCTACTAGTTTTGTAGTAACTTGGCTAGCTTGGCACGAAGACCCGTATCTTCTTCTTCACTATTCAGGGTATCTACGGTCACACGTAGTAGTCCAAACGCCGTAATGTAAGAATAATCCAAGTCAATCTCCGTGGCATTCTGAATATCAGGGATGTCCACATCGTCCAGCAGATGAATTACTGGGCGCCTAGCGAAAGGCAAATCTTCGTACCAATCTGAAGTCGCGAGCGCTTCTTGTAAAGTCGAAAGTCCAGCTCCACCACCACAGAGTAAAATCTTATTTGGCAAAGCTTCAAGCAGGGAAAAATCAGATAATGCCAAACCTACACCAGAAACCCAAACTTCGGTATTATCCGCGATGGCTTTTTCTACCTTCTTCATACGGTCCGGCACGTTCAAAATATTTTGCACTTCATTCATGCGCTCCGCATCGGAAACCGTCAGGGTCTTCAAGGCATGTAAATCATTAGAAAGTAGCCCACTATACTGAATCTTTACTAATTCTGCTGTGTCAAAATCGAGCCCCACCTTACTAGCTACCTGGTGCGTGAAGCTGCGACCGCCGATGCCAAACATCTTGGTTCCTTCAACTCCACCATTGTCCACCACCGCAATATCCGTCGTGCCACCACCAATATCCATTACAATGGCCGAGAGATTAGAATCGAGATTATTGCCAAGGCAGGCGCGACAAACCGCAAAAGGTTCTACCGCTACGGCCACTAGATCGAGATTTAATTCGGCGCAAACTTTTTCAATTGCCGAAATATGTACTAAAGGTGCAAACGCTGTATAGAATTGCAAAACTAATTCTGAACCCTTAAAACCAATCGGATTGCTTACCTTATATCCGTCAATCGAAAGGGAAACAATCGCCGAATTAATCAGGCGCACTTCCACGTCTGGGTTGTCGGTTTCTAGTGCGACCTCTTCACGAGCCTGCTCTTCGGCCTTATCCTGTACGCGCTTAATAATCAGTTGCATTTCCTGATCAGAAATTGGCTTATTGCCATCTTTACGACGGTAGCGCACCGTCTTCGTATTGCCCTTGATTAGTTCACCAGCGATGCCTACTGAACAGGTTCTGGCTACCACTCCGGCCATATTTTCTGCACGTGACAAAGCTCTTTCGCAGGCAGTAATCACCGCTGGAATATCCGCAATCGCACCCGCATACATATTGCCCATCGCCTGATGTTCCTTACCGACGCCACGAATAATCAGATTATCACCTTCCTGACGCTCGGCAATCACCGCCTTGATATATTCGGTACCAATATCTAGCGCGAGAAGCGTTTCCGGCATTTCATTCTCATTCTTCAGGCCATGTGGAATATTCATAAAAATCTCGTTTACTTTTCCTAATTATAACACATTAAGCATAATTACTATTTCACGTCAAAAAAGTTTGTGCTAAAATTAAATTACTATGCCAATCATCACAAATCTCTTCCCAGATATTTTTCTGGTGTAGTCTAAAAAATGCAACGATGGCTACTGGACCAATCCAAACGATGCTAACCTTGATGGCCTGCGTATCGATCATCCAGGACGTAAGGGTTGCTTCACTTTGAAGACTCCATAATTACTTAATATCCACTAAATCTAAAGCAGCTTATGTTAAAATGGACAAAGTTTATGTTTAAAAAAATTATTGAAAAGTCTAAAACTCAAATTATCCACACCGCACTTTTAACCTTTCTTGTGGCGCTGACTTTTAATATTTTCTTTTTCGTAAAAAATACGGAAGCCTTGCGCGTGCCTGCTCTCGCGGTTTCGATTGATTCAATTCCACGATTTAATGGTACTGAGATTATCAATTCTACTACTCGGACATCGGAATATTCCATGAATGTTATAGTATATTCTGATAATCTTACTGGCTATCAAGCGACTATGAGTACAGGAGATAATGAAACTGCTATGACTAGTACTACCAACACTGACCGCATCGAATCTATTAGTCAGAATACACCGC
>CALKRO010000073.1 GCA_937990205.1 uncultured Candidatus Saccharibacteria bacterium
CCTAGCTTATAATATTGCTGGTATTAACAAATGTGGTGTGCTTTTCTTCTCTATGGAGATGGCAAAGAACGAAATTGTCGATCGTATTATTTCCACCACCTCGAATGTCGACTCTTGGCGTATCCGTACTGGTAATATTTCCAATGACGACTTCGCTAAAATTGGTGACGCCCTTGGCGAAATGGGTGAAATTCCACTCTATCTAGACGATACTAGCTCTATGACTATTCTCGAGCTTCGCAATAAAGCCCGTCGCGCCCATCACGATCACAATATTGGCTTAATTATCGTCGACTACCTCCAGTTGATTACTGGTTCCGACCGCTATGCCGGTAACCGTGTGCAAGAGGTGACGGAAATTTCTCGTGGTCTCAAAATTCTCGCCCGTGAACTTGAAATTCCAGTGATTGCTCTAGCCCAGCTCTCTCGTGGTGTCACCGGTCGTGATGACCCAAGACCAGTACTTTCCGACCTTCGTGAATCTGGTTCCATCGAGCAGGACGCCGACCTTGTAATGTTCCTGCACCGTGTCGACTACTACCACCAGGAAGAGGGTTACGAGCCAACTAATATTACCGAACTTTTGATGGCCAAGCACCGTCACGGCGCCATCGGTAAGATTGAACTCTACTTCCATCCAGAATTGCTTCGCTTTATGAATCTCGACAAAACCCGCGAATAAATCTGCAAATTTGCTATAATAGAAACGTGGGTAAACTCAATCCAAACAAATATTTCTTATTTCGCCATCGTTTCAAACTTGGCTACTTGCTACTTGGATTAATTTTTACCGGTTTACTTTTCTTTTTACCGCTCATCACCCCGAACGGCCTCTCGAATGATGAATTTAATTTCACCACCAAAACATTTGAATTGAATCGTCACACGATTTTTCGCGAAGTGATTGTCGACCTACCTTATCATTTACTCCAAAAGGGAATCTTTAAAATTCTTGGTGTTTCACCCTACACCATCATGCTTCCTAGTGTAATCATTGGCGCAATTACCTGTATTTTGATTATTCTTTTACTTAACCGCTGGTTCAAAAACAACACTGCCATCATGGCCAGCATCATCACCGTGCTTTCTTCCAGCTTCCTTTTTATCTCTGGTAGCGGCACCGCCTTAATCATGATTTTATTTTGGACCACCTTATTACTCTGGCTCGGTTCCAAAGTTCAAGGTGAAAATAAACCTAAAGCCAGCTGGTGCTTTCTCTTTGGTATTTTTATGTGTCTAAGCATTTTTACTCCATACATGCTCTACCTGGATTTCTTTATTTTAATCTATGTTTTTGTTCATCCACATCTGCGTTTTACTCTTAAAAATCTGCCGAAAATTCCTCTCGCGATTTTCAGCCTAATGGTGATTTCTGCAGTGACCTTATTAATTTTGCGTGGACTAAAACATCCAGAAATTTTCACCGAATTACTCCTCATGCCGAATTTTTCTTTGACTAACTACTTCCATAACCTCGGAAACGCTGTACGGGTAGCAATCACCTGGAACGGATTGGTTGAAAGCACTTTTCTTGCTCCGCTTTATGGCTTACCGGCCATTACTCTAGCCATTATTGGCTTCATCTCAACCTTCAAGGGCTTCTTTGCCTCACGAAATTCTATGGCCTTTTTACTTACAGTTTTTACCCTATTAATTTCTGGTCTCAATCCACAAATGATTATTCTTTTCATCCTACCACTCGCAGTCCTAGTTGCCCACGGCATGAAATACATTCTCCATAAATGGTCCAGTATCTTCCCATACAACCCCTATGCTAAGGTTATTGGCGTGCTTCCGATTGGCTTATTTATGCTTATTGTTATTGTTTCAGACCTCAATCATTTTATTTACGGCTATCGCTATAGCGCACCGGTTGCTAACCAATTCACTAACGACATAAAACTACTCAATCGTTATTACAAAAATCATTTACTCTATCTACCAGATAATCAAGAAAATCGTAATTTTTATGTCCATTTAGCTAACTCATACACCATCTTTAACAAAACTCCGAAATATCAATACATCTCAGATCTTAGTGAGAATACCGAGAAGCAAAATATTATTAGTTTCGAGAAAATTACCGATACCGAAAATTATGAACTCGAACATATCGTCACTAACGAAAAATCTCAAAATGCAGACCGTCTCTATCTTTATAAATCTAAGTAAGAGATGCTATAATAAATATTAATTAAGAATAGAGAATAATAGGAGAAATTATGGGTGCTACCTTTGACCAGATGAAAATGCTTAATGAACTTCGTAAAGCACAAAAAGATCTCAAAAATGAAATTGTAGAAGTAGAAGCCGGCAACGGTGCTGTCGTAGTCCAGATTACCGGTGAACTGAAAGTGAAAAAAGTTACCATCGACCCAGAACGTGTCGATCTCGAAGACATCGCCGAACTCGAACGTTGGATTGAAAACTGCTTCCGTGATGGCTATGCCAAAGCCCAAGAAATTGCTGCCGACAAAATGAAACCTTTGATGGGTCAACTTGGCAATCTAGGACTTGGCGCTTAATGCTCCCTAGAGCCCTCACTGATACTATCGACGCGCTAGGTAAACTGCCAGGCGTAGGGAATAAAACCGCCGAACGCTATGCGACCTATCTTTTTCGCAGCGATCGTAAAATCTCTCAGCAACTAGTCCATGCTCTAGAAAATTTACATGAACAGGTCAAAACCTGTCCAATTACTTTTTCTTTAATTAATGCCGATGAGAAAGTTTCGCCACTTTACGACACTCCAGGTCGCGATAAAACTACCATTCTTGTAGTTGAGGAGCCACTAGATATTTACGCCTTTGAACAAACCAAGGAATATCATGGCACCTATCATGTTCTTGGTGGCGCGATTTCACCGATTGATGGTATCACGCCAGAAGTCTTGCATATCAAAGAACTAATTTCTCGCGTTGAAAACGATCAGGCCAAAGAAATTATTATCGCCACCAATCCAAGCGTAGAAGGCGAAAGTACGGCTCTGCTTTTACAAAAAATGCTTTCTGAAAAATATCCCGAACTCACCATTACCCGTCTAGCTCGCGGTCTCCCACTCGGCGTTGATCTGTCTTTTGCGGATCAAATCACTTTGAGCGCCGCTCTAAATAATCGCACTAATCTCTAATTTTTATTATGGCCATTTTTTCTCTCTGTTTTTGTGTTATAATTTATCTATTAGCATAAGAGGATTTCATGGATATTACCACACTTATTTTACTCATCGTTTCGGTCGTCAACCTAATCATTCTATTTATCGTTTTTTCGAAAACCAATCAGAAAAACACCGATCTACCAGAACTCAAAAACCGCATCGCCACTCTTCAAGACCAAACCACGCAGACTTTTGCCAATATGAATGAACGTATGATTCGTATTGAAACTAACGTCGACCGCGTCACTAAGGATATTGGTACTAATTTCCGCGAAAATCGCAAAGAGATCTCCGATAATTTTGGCTTAGTTCAAAAAACTCTCGATACTCGCGTGCGTGAACTTCAGGATCACAATACTAAAAAACTTGAAGAGATGCGTCAAACTGTCGACGAAAAACTCCAGGCTTCAGTCGAAAAACGATTTAATGAAAGTTTCAAAACTATTTCTACCCAGCTTACCCAGGTCTACCAAGGTCTCGGCGAAATGAGAACTCTCGCTAACGGCGTCGGTGATCTAAAAAAGGACATGGAAGGCGTCAAGACCCGCGGTATTTATGGCGAAGTTCAACTTGGTAACATCATCAGCGACACTCTGAGCTCTGAGCAGTATTGTGAAAATATTGCCACCAAAAAAGGCTCCAATGACCGTGTCGAATTTGCCGTTAAAATGCCTG
>CALKRO010000074.1 GCA_937990205.1 uncultured Candidatus Saccharibacteria bacterium
CAGTGAATCGTCATAGAATTTAATTGCCAAAATCATAAATCCAGCGGCCGCAATCTGCAGCCCATAACGATAATCGTTCAAGCAAAGCAACATGAATATGATAGATCCAAAAATCTTCAACCAATAAGTTACAATTATATTTGTTTCGGAATTATGCATACGCACCTCCTTGTAAAACTACTAGGCCACTAAAGCCTCAAACGAAATTTACTGACCAAGGCCAGTAAATTAGTAACTTCCATATTATCTCACATTTATTAAAAAATAGCAAACAAAAAGATCATACTCCAATCTATTTACTAAAAGTCACCACCATAAAATAGTTATTCTATTATTTACAATAATAACCTTGATTTTTAATTATTCCCTGATACAATAAAAATATATTCGGGGATTTCCCGCACCCTAGTCGCAAGGCTAGGGGATTTTTTTAAAGATAAATCCTTTAAAACTCTATAAGTTATTTTATCTCAATCTCAGCCGAAATTCCTAAGTGATCTGAAGCATAGCCTTCATGCACCACGAAATTTTTCGCTTCCAATTTATCGTTTGGCATAATATGGTCGCATGGCACCTCGCCATTAAATTTCAAACCCGAAAGTGTATTTTTCACCCCGTTTTCATACGTCAAATCACGCAAGAAATCCAATTCCCTCATCGCTGGCGCCTCGTGTCTCACATTCAAATCACCACAAAGCACAAATGGCTTATCCTGATACGGTTGAATAATCTCCGCCAAATGCTTAAATGCCTTCACTGTATCCTCGTCCCCGAGTGGTTGCGAACGCCAAAATCCATGATGATTTGCGATCACCACACCGTTTTCTAATTCCACCACCTGCACATTTAGATTGTTTGAACACATTTTTTCCAGAATCGTATGTTCCGTATATTCCCCGTTCACAAAAGTGTTCATTGTCGAGCGAAACGGAATTCTACTTAAAATCATATTTCCTAGCTCAAAACTTCCGTTCGCTATATCACTACTCCAGTTTGGCGAAAAATAAGCATACGGCATCCCCGTCGCCTGCTTGATCGCTTCCGCATCAAAACAAAGTCGCGCTAGATGCACCTGGCAATTCTCTGAGCTCATCACCTCCTGCATACAGATTACATCAAAGTTATTATTTTCCAAAAAGCGTTTTAATTCCCCCTCCACTTTTCCCATCCATACGTTCAATTGTAAAATTTTCATGCTTATATTGTACACCAAAAATCCCCTCATCGAGGGGATTTTAAAACTAGTGAAATTATTCAGCATGAGATTCCGAAGTATTTTTATTTTTCTTTCTCCTCTTCGGGCTCACATTCTTCCTGTTCTTCATAGAATTGGAAGTCGTCATCATCTGAAACTAACGGCCAAACCCCCATTGCGAATAACGTTATGTTTATCGCTATACACACTAAAAGTTCTGCCAAATTTCGACAAGCCATAATCGTTAATCCCCATAATGGAATTAACATCATCGAAAAGAACCAGACATTTGAAAGACTCTTCCGCATTTGCTCCGAATATTTGTCATGTGTAAAAACCCAAATAATCAGACAATAACAGAATAAAAATCCTACCATAAAAAATACAATTGTTGGTATTGAGTTTCCACATACATAAAAGACCATGAGCATTACCAAAATTCCATAAACAAAGTCTGCTAATGACACTCGACCTTCGAGTAGCGTCTCTCCTAGCATCCAAAAATCACATTCCTGTTTCCTGAAAATTGCCTGCCGAAAATAGTCTATCATTACAACCGCGAACCCTAATATGCTAATACCGACACCTACCTGAGGATCACTCAAACAGATAATCGTCGAAATTAAACATAACAGAATTCTCATTAAATTTCTATTGCTAAGTTTAAACAATTGTTTCATTTTCCCCCCTCCATTTTCCACACTGTCTGTGTTTTTAGTGGTTTAATGCCCCCACACAGGCCAAATAAGTCAAAACCGCAGCCATAATTAACACGTAACTCAAGATCAAATAAATCGCACTTGATAGAATTCGATTCAGTTTCAAAAAACTTTTCTCAAATTCCGCCGGCCAAAAAATCTGTAGGCCATAAAAAGCTGTCGCCAAGCTCACCAACATTAGTGCAAAAATCGTCGCCAACCTCTCCGTTCCCGGAATAAAAATATACACGCTATAGGTTAAAAAAATCCATGCATGCATATTATTACAGAATTTTCGATTCAAGCTTAGCTCTTCTGACAGGAATCTCACCCACTTGTTATTTACTCGCATATATGGGTCTAACCAATACGCATTCGTGAGCAGGCTCGGCAAAACCATCACCGGAAGTCCGATCATCAAAATCGCCATCTTATAGCCATTTATCACCGAAAATCCAAAAAATAACACCATTAAACTAATTACCACCTCTAGCAGCATAATTCCGTTCAACACTCTGGTACGTCGATTTTTCTCCTGCATCACTAAGACATTTTTTCCATCTTCAAAGTCATTCACTACCTTGCTTAATTTAATCAATTCCACAAAATTTCCCTCCATTTTTCCCTCCTTGTCGTATCACCGAAGTGAACCAAAAATAGTTTCAATTTTCCAAATTCAATTAAAATTAATTAGGACATAAGCTTACATAATTTCACCTCATTTCTAAAGAACTATTTTGGGACAAAATTGTCCAAACACAAAATTACACTAATATTATAATACGAATACCTCACATTGTCAATGTTTCACCCCTGTCGCACCGCGCCATGAACCTTTCTCTTTTACTATTCCGTCTAGCTTAAAATTCCACTCACATCATTCCGCTCTGCTTAATTTCATCCACCTCTTTCTCTTTTTTCATACCTCTTAGCTTATTTTTGCGGTATAATATAAGCATTATGGAGCACGAAACACGCAAGAATTTTAATCAATTTCAACAGGAACCAGAACTTCACGTCCAAAATCGTAATCAAGGTCCTGAAATTCCTCAATTCAATCGCTCCGCTGCTTATCAGGAACGTCAATTCCAGAGACATCTCCATTCTGAGCTTGATAAAAAACGCGAAAACGAACCTGCTCTCGATACTATTGTCGAAAAACTCACCTATCTTGCCGCCATGGCCGCTCCTACCATTGGTCGCGCCGCTCTACTTGCCATTGGTACGGGACTTGCCGTAAAAGGTGTTTCTGTATTGGCCAACCACTTTTCTAATCAGTCCATCGAACAACATCAAAAAGACATGGAAGAACTCGGCGTCCCCCTAGAAGATGACGAGGAAGACGATTATGATCGCACCTTCACTGGTTATGAAGATTACATGAACCATCACAATGCTCTTCGCGCCCAAAAAGGCCTCGAACCAGATTACACTCCCGAAAATGGCCCAGTTGAATACCAAAATCAACTCAATCCACTAATTGAAACCTCACAAGCTTCCAACGACACCGAAAATTTCGCATACTCTATCCAGCTAGATAATGACGCACAGAAATTCACCCCTGATAATAATCTCACTATTCCTGAAGAAAAAATAACTGACGATTTTACTTCCATAAATACTAACGCCACCCCAATTGAACACCGCACCGCTATCACCTTACAAGACGAAAAACTCGCTCATATCGCCGAAAAAACCATTCTAAAAACCGTTAATTTCCCTGCCGGCATCGGCCAATTCAAATCCTTTATGGATTACAAGGCTATCACCGACAAAACTACCCCTAATTACAATTTTACCCACGAAAATGCTAATTTTCATGTTGGTAAATCCGGACTTACCTACTACCAAGATGGCGAAAACACCTATCCGGTCGTCGCAGTTGGTAGTGGCATCTCCGATAGAATCGGCCAACTCATCGAAGTTACCCTTGATAATCAAGGCCATCCAAACACATTACGCTGTGTCATTGGCGACCAAAAAGACGACAACGACACCGATCCGACTACTCACACCGTTCATAAAAATGACCACAGCGTTGTCGAATTTCTCGTCGATTACGACCGACTAAAAGAAGCTAACCCTACCGCCATTAATATGGGCGATCTCACCTATCTCGATAATTCCCAGTTCAATCTCAAAGGTAGCGTCGCTAAAGTTCGGGTCCTCGACCAAAATTTCTACTCAAACAAAAATCAATAATTAAAAAATAAGCCCTCACAGGGCTTATTTTTAACTTCTGTCTTATTTTGCAACAGAGAGTGAGATTTTGCGACCTTCACGATCGATATCTAGAACCTTGAAGTTCTTACGTTCATTCAAAGTAAAGATCTTTTCTGGATCGACGTCGTTACCTTCACCAAGTTCAGAAACGTGAACCAAAGCCTCAACAGCTGGAGAAATCTGAACAAAAGCACCAAATGGGGTGATACGAGTAACCGTACCTTCCACCTTTGAACCCTTCTTCAAGTTTTCTACCTCTGATAGCCATGGATCAGCCACGAGTTGCTTGATGGAGAGACTGAGACGTTCCTTATCAATCGCAATAATTTTTGCCTTGATAGTGTCGCCAACCTTAACGTAGTCAGATGGATTGTTTACACGTTCCCAAGAGATTTCTGAGATGTGCACCAAACCTTCGATACCTTCTACATTTACGAATACACCGAAGTCTACTACACCGGTTACTACACCTTCGACGGTGTCACCGACATGAAGTTCAGCAAAACGAGCAGCGAGGCCGTCTTTGACAGCTTCCTTTTCAGAGAAGATAAGCTTATTATCTTTCTTGCTTGCATCAAGAATGCGAACCTTGATTCCCTTACCAACAAGAGAATTGAGGCGTTGCAAAATTTCATCCTTATCAGCAGAACCTACACGTGGGTAGTGTTCAGCAGAAAGTTGTGAAACTGGCAAGAAACCACGAATTCCTTCGTATTCCACGAGAAGACCACCACGATTTGCATCAAATGGGGTAACTTCCACGATTTCAGAAGCATCGAGCTTGGCTTGGATTTCATCCCAACCTTTATCCTTCACTGCCTTGCGGAGTGAAAGAAGCACCATGCCGTCTTCCATCTCAGAATCAATCACAGAAGCGGTCACTTCTGCACCTTCTTCGAGGTTACGTGCGAAAGAAGCTTCGCGGCGAGGCACCAAGCCTACACCTTGTGCACCGAGATCAATTAAGATTTCGTGCTTTTTTACTGATAAAACAGTACCTGAGACCACGTCTCCAGTTGCTGCTTTTTTGATAGAGTCACCAGCGTTAGCTAGCAATTCATCCATTGTTACTTTTTTGGCATCAGCCATTCTTATATTTTTCCTTCCTTCAGGCCCGTTCAACTGATTTTCTTCCACAAAAAATCACTTGAACGAACCCGAATCTATTCCCTAATATATCAAAATCACCTCTGTTTGTAAAGTGTTACCCCTCTCCGGGCTTAACTAAACAATTCGGAACAAGCCGTCTTTAAGTAGTTATCTTCATTATAAAACAAATCTGGGTTATTAT
>CALKRO010000075.1 GCA_937990205.1 uncultured Candidatus Saccharibacteria bacterium
CATCGAAGGCCTCGCGGACGTGAAAAATCAGTGGCAAATCTTCGCGAATCGCGAGATCCAACATTTCTTCGAGCAACCTTCCCTGATCCAATTTATCATTTTCACCGTAATGATAATCTAAGCCGACTTCACCAATTGCCACAGGACGATTATTATGTTCAAATTGAACATCTTTTCTAGGCTTGTCAAATTCATTGGGATGGATACCGTAACTCCAGAAAAGCTTGGTAGGATTTTGAGCGGCAAATTCGGCGGCCTTGAAAGAATCCTCGTGGTCCGTGCCGATACAGATTAGCTTTTCGACCTGCTTTTCAGTGCAGGCGAGAAGAGCCTGAGATTGTTCTTCCGGCGTATAAAAATCCAGGTCATGCAGATGACAATGTGAATCGATAAGATACGCCGGTTGAGACATTCTAGCTCCTAGCTTCGCGTTTTCGCTTGATCGGATCTAGTTGGCGCTTGCGGAGACGTAGACTCTTCGGAGTAACTTCGAGAAGTTCATCATCGAGTAGGAAGTCGAGACATTGCTCGAGGCTGAGATTAGTATACGGAGTAAGCTGGATTGCGCCATCAGAGGCGTGGGTACGCATATTAGTGAGCTGCTTTTCGCGACAGACGTTGATATCGATATCTTCTTTCTTATTCGAAAGACCGACGATCATACCCTGATAGACTGGCACCTGTGGTGGAATAAAGAGAATACCACGAGCCTGGACCATGTCGAGAGCATAAGCGGTAGAAGTACCAGTTTCAAAAGAAATCAAAACACCATTACGTTCTGGCTTATACTTGCCTTCGACTGGGCGGTAGCCCTTCGGGATGGAAGACATAATGACGGTACCTTTAGTATCAGTCATCAAGCTATTACGAAGACCAATTAGGGCAGCGGTAGAAATTTCATAAGTGAAACGGACGGCGCCACCAGAGGTAATTTCCTGAGCAATGAGATCAGCCTTACGAATGCCGAGCTCTTGCGAAACCGCACCGACATATTCTGGGGTGACTTCAATTGTAAGATCTTCAAATGGTTCACATTTTTTGCCATCAATTTCTTTATAGACCACTTCTGGACGGCCAGCTTCGAGTTCGTAACCTTCACGGCGCATAGTTTCAATCAAAACTGAGAGGTGAAGCTCACCACGGCCAGATACTTTGTAGCCGAGACCGTCTTGAGCAATCTTTAAGGCAATATTAGTTTCAAGCTCTTTATGGAGACGGTCAGAAATTTGGCGGGAGGTAGTGAATTCACCTTCTTGACCTTTGAGTGGGCTGGTATTTGGGCCAATATAGATACTGAGCGTAGGTGGCTCAAGTTCGATAGTAGGCAGAGCTTCTGGATTATCAAAGGCAGCAATAGTATCACCGATGTTCGCACTTGGAATACCAGTCACGGCGACGATGTCACCAGCAAAAGCTTCGTTCACCTCTTCCTTACCGAGACCACGATAGACGAAGATACGATCAACTTTACCATTTTCGGTGGTGATTTCTGGTTCACCATTATTAAAATTGGTCTTCACGATTTTAATCGATTGACCATGCTTGATATTGCCACGGAAAATTTTACCGATAGCGTATTTACCGAGGTAATTATCAGAAGCGAGTGAGGCGACGAGAAGTTGCAGACCTTTTTCGGAATCCTCATCGACCTTCGGTGAAGGGATATCATTGATAATCGATTCGAAAATCACGTGCAGATCATCATCCAAATTTTCGGTCTTGCCGGCACGACCATCACGCGCGATAGCATAATAGATTGGGTAGTTAAGCTGAGATTCTTCGGTCGCAAGTTCCAAGAAAAGGTCAGAAATTTCGTCTTTCACTTCTTCGATACGAGCAGCAGGCTTATCAATTTTATTAATAATCACAACCGGCTTTAATTTAAGATCAAGGGCTTTCTTCAAAACGAATTTGGTCTGTGGCATCGGGCCTTCTTGGGCGTCCACCACCAAAAGTACACCGTCGGCCATATTCAGGGTACGTTCAACCTCACCAGAGAAGTCGGCGTGGCCCGGAGTATCGATAATATTAATTTTATGATCGTGGTAATAAACCGAGGTCTGCTTGGCGGTAATGGTAATACCACGTTCGTGTTCCTGGTCACCAGAGTCCATAATGAGGGTTTGGCTCATTTCAGCTTGGTTATCACGGAAAGTATTAGATTGTTTCAAAAGTGCATCCACCAGCGTCGTTTTACCGTGGTCAACGTGCGCGATGATTGCAACATTACGGATATTTTCTTTATTATTCATATTGCCCTTATTTTTTACTCTGAATATTATACCATATTTTGCTTGATTTTTTGAGAGGGTAGGCATATAATAAGAGAGTACTCTGGGTCGGTAGCTCAGCAGGTTAGAGCACGGGCCTTTTAAGCCCGGTGTCGAGGGTTCGAGTCCCTCCCGACTCACCACAGAGATTTTTTAAAAGAGCCTTTCGGGGTTCTTTTTTGTTAATGAGATTATTTTAAGCAAAAAAATACCCGCCTTAGATAAGACGGGACCCATAATAAATGGGATTTGAGCTCGCCTTATACAAGACGGGACCCACAGCAGGTGGGATTTGTTGGAGGGGTATCCGCAGCCTTCTGATGTCTAGAAGATTAGTGAAGCCGAGGCTGCAAGTATGAAAATAAGTTGGGGGCCGAAAAGGTGGATGTTGCCAAAAACAAAAGAAAGTGAGTTTGCTCAATTTAAGAGAAATAGTGACTTCGGCCCCAACATGCCGCCAAGGTGGTGAACCTTATTTCTAGCTAAAAGAAATGGCAATAACTTTTAGAATAGAAAGTCTCACGACGCGACACGCAGCGAGGTAGTAATGATTGGTAAAACTGCATGTTTTGTTGCTTGTTCTTTTTAGAAAATTAAGAGGGGTTTTTCAAATCCTCGCTAAGGAAGTAGCAAAAAACCTTGCAGCACAAAATATAATGCGTCTTTTCGTATACCCGATACGTTTAATATACTCAATCCACAAGATATCTGTGTTGCACGTTTATATTAACAAAATTCCTTAGATTTTGCAAGCATAAGCACAATAACAGGGGTTTATTTCTTTTTAGGGTCGACAATTTCCGCTTCTTCGACGTCATCTGGATTGGTTTCGGATTTTTTCGAACCGGAAAATTTGGAGACTAGATTATAACGATCGGTGAAATCTTGGACGTGTTTCTTCAGAACAATAATATTGATTAAATCCGAGAGGCCATAACCAATCATAATGAAGCCGATTAGCGACAAGGCAATGGCGGAAGCATCAAATGGATAGACGATAATAGCGACGCCGGCAGTCAAGGACAAAAGATTGGTAATAATAGAGGTGATGTAAGCAGATTTGGAGACGTTTTTTAATTCCATAGTGTAGCCAATACGGGAAATTGCCGAAATCACAATGACGAGACCGATAGTCATCGGGATAAGACTGAGAATACCTGGATAAAAGAGGAAGACGAGGCCAATAACAATAAGAAAGGCGCCGAGAAAATTACTAGAAAATAGACGGACAAAGCGCGAATAGACTCGGCTCATAATCATACTAAAACCGGCGAGCAAAAATCCGGCAGCAAGTAGGAGACGTAAGAGATTGAGGGCGAATTCCGGAAATAGTGCGAAGAAGAGACCGAACAGCACCATTACTACGGTAGTGGAGATTGCGGTATTGAGATAAGCGTTAATTTTATCTTGAATTTTCATGTTAACTCCAGTGTGATTTAATTACTTCTATTGTAGCATATTTAGAACATAAGGATTTTAACGTAAAAAAGAACCCCGAAAGAATCGGGGTCTTTTGCATCAAAGATGCTAGGTAAAGAACAAAACTAGTTTGCGGCATGTCACGATTATGCGAGAGCCTTTTTCGGTTCCCTTGCGGCTTTAATTGCCCTGCTGACGCTATAATACACTAAATTTAGCACTTCGGCGGGTGAAAGGTTATCCGTGACAATATACTCTGGCACCACCATAGTGTTAACCGACTCCATGAATTGATTGCAGAAGCCATCAAAAGTCAGATGATCACTCTGTAAGATGGACTTTTCGGACTTAGTACAGTCCATCCCGGCATTAATTGCGGTCTCTGCCCGAGAAACCAAGGTCATGGCCCTATCGACATGTAGATAAAAGGACGCCGTAGGTCTAGGTAGCATGGCCTGATATTCTTTTAGCACCGGCTTGGGAACATAAGTAGAACGCGCATACTTCTTAGCTAATTCATAATACGGCTTTAATGAATCTAAAATTACATTTCCAAAATTACCATGCGCTAAGACGTAAAGCTCTTCCTTTGTTAAACTCTGACCATCCATGATCTTCCAACCTGCCCCCAAACGAGACTTTAATCCTTTTGCCAAAGTGCTTTTTCCTACATACGGTAGGCCCTCAATATAAACCAACATAACTTCCCCCTCCTGTTTCATTTTTTGAGTAATAAAAAACTAGTTACAACATATATTATAACACAAAATGTCAAGAAACACAAAAAAACAGGCCTTAGCCTGAATTACTGGTGGACGATAGAGGATTTGAACCTCTGACCTCGTCTACGTCAAAGACGCGCTCTAGCCAACTGAGCTAATCGTCCAGCAAATTTATTATATGATATTTAAGCGAAGATTTCAACCATAATTTAATTAAAAGAAAAAGACCCCCGTGAGGAGGTCTTTTAGAATCAATCTTAGCGGCGGTAGCCGGATTTCTTACCTTTCTTGAGGAAGATGACGGCGACGAGAGAGAGGAAGGCGAAAACGGCAATGCCGGAAGCGAGGAAGTCTGAGGATGAAAGATTCATACCTGCGAAGACGGATCCACCAGTATTAGGTACAGCAGGGGTTTTCTTACCACCATTCTTACCTGGAGCGGCTGGCTTGTCTTCTGGTTTAACTGGTTCATCCTTGCCAGTAAACTTGAAGCTAGCAACTTCTGGTTTTTCGAGATCATCACCAGCACCGTTTAGAGCTACGACTTCGAGAGTGTAATCACCCTTGTCCAATTTATTATTAATATCTTCTGAATTGAGTTCAATAGTACCACCGTTAGTCATTGCAACTGGATCAGTGATTTCGATTTCTTTATCACCAACCTTGTGACCATTTTTATCTTTCAAGACAACTTTTACTTTCGCGACGCCACCAGCGTGAGCAATACGAAAACCAGTGTAACCACGTGAGTTAGTCTGGGTTTTCTCAACTGCTACTGGAACATAGTTAAATTCTACAGTATCAGCAGTCTCAGCTTTGCCGTCGACGGTGACTTTAATGGAGACCTTACCGAAGACACCATTAGTGAGCTGTTGCATATCGAGAGGGATTTTCTTTGAGCCGCTATTAGCAGCGCCAGCATTACTTACGTCAACAGTTTCGTTAGCGATAGTGGTGGTAGTACCGTCTTTGTCGGTGAGTTTGATTTCGTATTCAATAGTCTTAGACTTGGTAAAATCAATATTGAGTGGTACTTGATTTTCAAGAACCTTGCTATCTGAGGTAGGAGACTTGATAGCAACTGATTGACCGTTTGGAAGAACGGTGACCTGGACGGTTACTTCAGAAGAAGTAGCTTCCTGGGCGTAAGTTTGATTATTGAGCGCCAGGCCGCCGAGTAGGGTCAAGCCTGCTATTCCTAATGCGCCGATGATTGATTTTTTATTCATTTTTCGCCTTTATTATTTTTATTTTCCTTGTGCTTGAATCTAAATAATTAACTTAGATTTTTGAGCACGACGCTTTC
>CALKRO010000076.1 GCA_937990205.1 uncultured Candidatus Saccharibacteria bacterium
TGCATCCCAATTGTACCGTATATGAAGCGAAAGGATATAATCATGGTTATCTATCTGTTTATTTGCCTTTGGAGTGGATGGATTTAGTTAATCCATTTTTGGAAAACGATGTTCATCATAATAACTAAACTATGAAGTTATATAACAATTCCTAGGTTATTTTACTAAAAAGTCTTAGTTAATCTCTATGTTTATCAAAAATGGTCGTGGAATCGAATATGGTATAATTTAGGTATGGCCTGGTAGCTCAATGGATAGAGCGGCTCCGTCCTAAGGAGAAGGTTGCGAGTTCGACTCCCGCCCGGGTCACCAAATACGTATGAGAAAAATGATTTTTGATGGTCAGAGAGAAGGCGAAGAGGTGCAGTTTGTGTTCCGACGCCATTTTTTGACGGCAAAGTCCGGTGTGATATTTTTAATTTTGATGATTATGATCGGGGTAGGATTGACCTTGCTTTGGCCAAATAACATGATGATTTTCGAGGTGTTTTTGGCATTGATCCTGGTGGGGGTCTTAGGGTTTCTATATTCCTATATGTTGTGGTATTTTTCGATTTACATTGTGACCAATCAGCGTATTCGTCAAATTTCGCAACGAGGTTTGTTTAAGAAATCAGTAGTAGACTTGGGATTAGATAAGATTCAAAGTATTTCTTATGGTGTGAGTGGCATTCGGGCAGGATTGATGGGGTATGGTACGATTGTAATTCAAACAGCGGTGGGAGATTTGGTGATATCGATGGTAAAAAATTCGGAAAAAATTTATAACGATTTACAAAATCTAATTAATGAGAAATAGGAAATGAGCAAAGCTAAATTAGAAAACGAAGTGGATAAGACTATGACAAACGAAACCGACGCCGTAAAAGAGAAGAGACTTTCAATCGTGGCGAAAATGAAACAAAAACGCGAGCAAAAAAAGATTGAAGAATTCAAGAATAAAACAGAATTAGAGAAGGTCGAAGAGCGTCGCGAAGAGGTGCTATCGAAGGGACGTAAGTTCAAGTATCCTATGCAATATGCAAAATATCGCGTGGTGACGGTGACGATTATTCTGTCAGTGATGGCGGTGGTTTTGGCTTCGGGGGCAGGTTATTTTATGCTTTATAAATGGCAGAGTACGAATCCGATTCTTTATCGTTTGACGCAACTTTTGCCAGTATCGGTGGCTAATGTAAACGGCGCGGACGTGCGTTATTCGGATTATCTTTTGATTTATCATAGTACGATTACGCCGATCGAAAAACAACAGGGTAAGCTAGATAATGCAAAAGATAATGATTTTATGGAGCAGCATTATAAGCGCTTGGCGCTGGATGAGGCAGAGAATTATGCTTGGGCTTTGAAATTGGCGAAAGAAAATGATTTGACGGTGACGGATAAGGAAGTGGATGAAATGATTTTGGAGCACCGAAAAATTGGTGGTGTGGAACGCAGTGAAGAAGGATTCAAGAAGATTTTGGAAGATAATTTTGGTTTGACGATGAAGGAATATCGCCGAATGATTTATCTGTCACTAGTGAAGGAAAAAGTTTCGCAGGCAATCGATACGAATGCGGTGCAGCTTGCGGCGCAGGTAGAATCTTTGATTAAATCCGGAAAAGATTTGAAGGCGATTTCGGAAGAGCTGGGCGATAAGGTGCTTTATGAAGAAACGGGGGGACTGGTCGATAAGATGAACGTGGATGGTGGTAGATCACTAAAAGCGATGAGTCTCAATGCGGGGGAAATTTCGGATAAATTCGTTTCAAGTTCTGGTGATGGTTATTACTTCGTGAAATTGGTGGCGAAAACTGATTCGACAGTGAATTATACTTCAATCAAAATTTCATTTACGGAATTTGATAAGCAAATGAAGGAAATTCGAGATTCTGGTAAAGTTAAAGAATTAATTAAAATTGATCGACAAGAATCCTAAGTGAGACTAATCAGGAATCCACCTCTGGAAACAGGGGTGGACTTTTTGGTAAATTTGATTACAATAATCTATAAGCGTAAGTTAAGATTACGAGTACTTTAAACTTTAGAAAATTCGAAGGAGGGGGATATGGAATTAAAATTTTTGGGCAGAGGCTCGGCGTTTAATGTGAAAGAAGGCAATACAGCAGCGTATTTCGTTGATGATGATCAGTTATTCTTGATTGACTGTGGTGAGGATGTGTTCGCGAAGCTGAAGCAAAAGAGTTTGCTTGGCAGAGTGAGGGCAGTAAATCTGATGATTACCCATACGCATTCGGACCACATCGGCAGTCTGGGAAGTTTGGTGACTTACTTGTATCTTGTATTGCATCGACCGCTGAAAATTATTTTGCCGGATAATGATGAATACGTAAAAACGATTGAGCAGATTTTGCAAGGTTTTGGTTGCACAGAAGAGATGTATGATTTGGTGCACGATACGCAGTATGATGAAAAATTTAAAAGTTTTTCAGGGGTACGTTATGTGAAAACTTGGCATTGTGCGGAGCTGATGAGTTTCGGTCTGATTTTCACCACAAAGGATGGGGTGGTATATTATTCGGGCGACACGAAGGAAATTAAGAATTTACATTATCTTCTGAGTGAAGGGGTGCAGATCGCGCGGGCTTATATCGATGTGACTTCGGTGAGGAATTCGAACGGGGCACATTTATTTGTGGGAAACTTGGCGATGGTAGTGCCGGAAGATTTAAGAAAGCGGATTTATTGTATGCATTTCAATGATGAAAACTGCATTCAGATGGCGCTAGGTTACGGATTTTCTGTAGTGGAATGTGAGACGTAAAGCCGGAAGGGAGCAGGAGGCTCCCTTTTTTAATTGGTGTAAATAAGAATGGCGCGAGTAAGACTACTGCGTAGTCTTTCTCGTACAGGCGACCATAAAAATAAAGAGCATAAATGCTCTTTCTTATTATGGTCTGGTGCGAGTGGAGGGAGTCGGACCCTCGTCTCTTCCTTGGGAAGGAAATATAATAGCCGTTATACGACACTCGCGTAATTTCATTTTATCATAATTTGGGAGCGATTTCGGAAATAATTTGAGAGGGTTTTTGGAAAATTCACAGTGGCTTCATAATTAAAATTTAAAATAAAAATATGGAGGAAAAATGATTAAAAATGCGGTAGCTTATGTTTTTCGAAAACGCACGCGTACGGCGTTGATATTTTTGATTTTAACTTTAATTCTGGCGGTGATTTATGCGGGTTTTTCAATAATGAAAACTAGCGAGAAAATGACGAGCGCGATAAATAGCGCGAATGATTTGGGGTTAAAAATTAGATCATTAAAATCTGAGACTTTTAACGCGGAGAGTTTTGATTTGATTGATAGCAAACTTGGGGCAGAGAAGATTTATCAATATGAGGGAGTGGCTGAACTAAAAAACGGTAAGGTGGTGGCGGGCGAGCAAATGGTGATGCGAGAAGATTTGCCGGGCTACTTAGGAAATGCGGTTATGCTTCAGGCGATACGCAATGTAGGGAAAGACCCGTTATTTCGTAGTGAAGTATTTAAGTTGATTGAAGGGGAAAATATTGCACGTGGGGAAGCTGGAAAAGTTCTAGTGCATGAAGCTTTGGCGAAGAAGAACCAATGGAAGATTGGCGATAAGGTGAGTCTAAAAGTTTTAGGGGAGGAGAAAGAATTAGAGCTTTTTATTCAAGGAATTTTTACCGGGAAAAAGCAAGAAAAATATACCGGTATGTCTTCGGATTTTAGTGAGAATATGATGTTTACGGATTATGCGACGATGGCGCAAATTTTTGAAAAGAAAAAACTAGTGACGAGTCTAAAAATATTGGTATCTGATTCCGAAAAACTAGCGACGTTAAAGACGGAAATGAATAAAAAAAGTGTTCAGTCGGAAGACTATGAAATTAGTGAAGAGGAAAATCAATTTTCGGAAATGGTGGAATCTCTGGATATGGTGAGACAAATGATTTTTATGATGATTATGGCAGTGATTGGCGCGGGAATAATTGTATTGTCCTTGGTTTTAATTCTTTGGGTGCGAGAAAGAATGTATGAAATTGGGATATTGCTGGCGATCGGGCGCAGTAAAATGAAAATTGTGGGGCAATTTATCTTGGAATTGATATTGATTTCGCTGCCGGCAATGATTTTGGCGGCGATACTGGGAAGAATTTTCGTGGGGTGGATTTTGGGTGCGGTTTTACAGAAAGAGGGCTTAGATAATTTAGATTTAAATAGCTTTACGACTGGTGGGGGAATGGATATTTTTGCGATGAGCTACGGGCTTTTGATTTTAATTATAATACTAGCAGTAATAGTGGCGTCGTGGATGATTTTGACGAAAAAACCAAAAGATATTTTAGCGAAAATAAGTTAGGAGGAAAAATGAGTGTACTAAAAATTAAAAATGTTTCATATGCTTACGCGGGAAATCGGGAAAATATTTTGGAGGGGGTGGACCAGAAATTTGAGCGTGGGAAATTTTATGCGATTATCGGAAAATCGGGAGCAGGAAAATCTACCTTGCTTTCACTGCTCGCGGGATTAGACGAACCGAAGAGTGGCGAAATTTTGTTTGAAGATGAGAAGATCGGTAAATACGGCTATAGTTATCATCGCAAAAACCATATCGCTCTTGTTTTCCAGAACTATAATTTGATTGACTATTTAACGCCGCTAGAAAATATTAGATTAGTGAATCGGGAAGCGACAGATGAGATTTTGGTAAAGCTGGGATTAGATAAAGATCAAATAAACCGAAATGTGATGAAGCTTTCAGGCGGACAGCAACAACGAGTAGCGATCGCGCGGGCATTGGTTTCGGAGGCGCCGATTATTTTGGCGGATGAGCCGACGGGAAATTTGGACGAAAACACGGCGGAAGAAATTATTGAAGTTTTGAAAAAATTGGCAAAGGAACGCAATAAATGTGTGATTGTGGTGACGCATAGTAAAAGGGTGGCGGATTCGGCAGATGTGGTTTTGGAATTAAAGGGAAGGAAGTTGAGATAATGTTGAAAAATGCATTTTTATATGTAACGCGTAAAAAGTTAAAAAGTTTGGTGATTTTTTTGGTAGTACTTACAATGTCGAGTTTGGGGATGATAAGTCTTTCGATTCAGGATGCGACAAGTAAGGCGGCTAAGGAGGCTTTTTCGGGAGTAACTAATAGTTTTTCAATGGAGATTAATCGCCAGGTGAATCAGGGTACGCCGAGGGGTGGGGGTAATGTGAAGGGAATCGATATTAAAAAAATTTCTGAATCGCCGGAAATTGAATATACGGTGAAAAGAATTAATAGTGTGGCGGATTTGGTGGGTAAAGATATTATCGAGACACCAGAAACGTTACGCGGAATGTCGGCGGAACGAGCGAAAAATTTTAAGCGCACGGTGATGCTGACCGGAGTGAATGATTCAGCCAGGGAAACTAAATTTGTTTCGGGAGCCTATAAATTGGTTTCGGGAGAGCATCTAAAAAATGAGGATAAAAATCAGATTTTGATGCACGAAGATTTGGCAAAGAAAAATAATTTAAAAGTGGGGGATAAGATTAAGATTAAATCGAATCTTTTTGATGCGGATAATGAAAAGGCGGCAAATGAAACTGTAGAAGTAGTAATCAAGGGGTTATTTACCGGGAAAAATACGGGGGGAGTGACGGCGGCTCAGGAACTTTATGAAAATACTTTAGTGACGGACGTTTCTACGGCGGCAAAAGTTTATGGTAATGACGAAGATACGGCGGTGTATCAGGATGCAACATTTTTCGTGAAGGGCGAGAAGAATCTTGATCAAGTGATGGCTGCGGTGAAGAAATTAGATGTGAATTGGCGCGAGTATAATTTGATAAAAAGTGCCTCAAACTATCCAGCTTTAGAACAATCGATTTCGGGAATGTATGGGGTGGCTAACCAAATGTTTTTCGGTTCATTAATTTTTGCGGGAATTGTAGTCGCTCTAGTTTTGCTACTTTGGATGAACGCGAGAAAAAAGGAAATTGCAATTTTACTAGCGTTAGGTTTGGAAAAGGGGCAAATTTTCGGACAGTTCGTGATGGAGCTTTTGATGGTGAGCCTGCCGGCGTTTATAGGGGCTTATGTCTTGGCAGAAAAATTTGCGAAAATAATGGGAAATGATATTTTAAAAAATGTCACAACTGGGGTGACAAAACAAATGGCGAAACAGGCTGGGACGACGCAGTTGGGTGGGGGCGCAGAAATGGAAGGTTTTACCAAAACGCTTTCAGGGATTGATGCGCAGATGACGATTAACGCGGTAGTGATAACAGTGATTTTC
>CALKRO010000077.1 GCA_937990205.1 uncultured Candidatus Saccharibacteria bacterium
AGTATTAACTGTGCCTGTAATTTTCATCTGATCAAGGCGAATTTCATCCAAGTCTTTCTTAAAGTAAAGGAATAAGCCACCAATTGCAATGATTGCAAGTAAGAACATCGCGGCGCCAAATTTCAAAATCATAAACAAGCCCTTCTTCGAGAAGAGATTACGAATTACGCGTTTTGGCGCAAGCTTAGCAAAGAAGCGCTTCACTGGTTCTTTTGGCAGTTTGGCTAATTCTTCTGCTTCGCGTCTTGCCTTAGCTTCCTGCTTCATTTTATTTTTGTAAACCAAGCTAGAGTAGACATTCATCTTACGATCACTCTTCATAAAAGGTGATTTTTTTGGTGCCTTTGGTTTATCCTTGCTATTTTTTGCCGAAGTTTTATTCATTTCCTTGGATTCTGTAACTAAATTAACATTATTGCTTTGTACTTTTATTGTAGCATTTTCTGTTGGTTTTGGGGTATTCTCCTCGCGTAATTTAGTCTCGGTTTTTAGGTTGGATATCCCACCTAGTGGAATTTTTTTCTCTCTGTTATTAGTGAAAATCTTTTCTTCGCGAGTCGTTAAATATTGTTTCATCGGCATAGCTTCACGCTTCATCGGTTGACGTAGTTTTTCGCCTGGAGAAACCAGCTTAACAGGTTGTTTATTCGTTACAAAACGAGAAGAATTTTTATTCGACAAAAAATCATGCATGGAATTAGTTTTATTCGCCGCAGTTTGTTTAGAATTATTTTTTATGTTCGCACTTTTTGAATTGGATTTTGAGTCTGTCACGCAGTCCTCCACTTATTTATTCAGAATTTAATTATAACACAAGAAAAAATGTTAAAATATACTTATGAAATTATCCGAAGAACTCATCTGGCGTGGTTTCGCCGCCGAAAATAGCTTTACTAATCCTTCCGAACTTGATGAAAAAGCAAATAAACGCTTCTATTTTGGTGCCGACCCCTCAGCTGACTCTTTAACTATTGGAAATCTAGCCGCTCTCATGATGTGCGCCTGTTTTGTGCGTCATGGCTATGAGCCAACTCTTCTTGTCGGTGGCGCTACCGGTCAAATCGGTGACCCGAAGGAAAATGGTGAACGTGAATTGAAACCTCTCGAAGAAGTTGCACACAATAAGGAATGCATTCGTCGTCAAATGACTAACGTGATTAGTTTTGACGGTGCTGCCGATACGCGAAATGATGGCGATCCAGATAATGACCACTATGAATTGCGTCTAGTCGATAATTATGATTGGTTTAAGAATATTAATTTCCTTGATTTTTTGCGTGAAGTCGGTAAAAACTTCTCCATGACGCAGCTTCTCGATCGTAAGTTTATCCAAAATCGTATCGGCGAAGGCGGCTCTGGCATTTCTTATGCGGAATTTTCTTACTCATTGATTCAGGGTTATGATTTTCTTCACCTCTATCGTCATTATGGAATTGACCTGCAACTTTGTGGCGCTGATCAGTTTGGCAATGCCTCCTCTGGTGTTCATTTGATTAAGCGCCTCGAAGGTGGTCGCGCCGATGTTTGGTCTACTCCTCTTGTTATTGATCCGGTGACTGGTCGTAAATTTGGTAAATCTGAGGGTAATGCTATTTGGCTAGCTAGCCAGGATAATGGTTCCGGTAATTACACTTCTATCTTTGATTTTTATCAATTCTGGCTCAATCAGTCCGATCAGGCAGTTGAATCTTTGATTAAAATCTACACCGTTCTTTCGAAAGACGAAATTGATCAGATTCTTGCCGAGCATCAAGTTCATCCCGAACTTCGCATTGCCCAAAAAGCCCTTGCTCGTGGTGCCACCGAGGTGGTTCACGGTAAATCTTCTGCCGCCGCGGTGATTACTCTCACTGAATTACTCTTCGGTGGTCGTAAGGTGGAGACTCTTTCTGAATCGGAGATTGAAAGCATCACTATCCTCCTGCCACATTTGAATCTTGATGGCAGCGAAATTAATTTAATTGACGCTCTCGTTGAGCTTGGTTTGGTGAGCTCTCGTTCTGAAGCTAAAACTTTGATCTTAGGTAATGCTATCTCTGTAAATAATCAGAAAATTCAAGACCCATCCTATCAAATTTCTTCCTTCGCTATTTTAAAGCGTGGCAAAAATAAATTCGCCATTGTCAAATAATCGACAAATCAGCTTTTTCCATTGATTTTACTTCTCGACTAGCGTATTCTTAAAATAGAAAAAGTGAGGTAAGGTTTATTTTTCCGAGATGTAAGGAGAATATCACATGTGTACCCATTAAATTCTCGTTCAAAGAACGATTTTACAGAGTAATTTTACAGAAATTCGATAAATAACGGAGGAATTATGGTCAAAGAAAAAGAAACTAAAAAAACTGATGCTGAAAACGGAAAATCCGAAGCCTTAAAACTTGCTATTGCTCAAATCACCAAGCAATTTGGTGATGGCTCTATTATGAAATTGGGCGATAATCGCAATATCGATGTTGAACTTTTGAAGTCAGGCTCACTTTCGCTTGATTTGGCACTTGGTGGTGGCTACCCAAAAGGTCGTATTATTGAAATCTATGGTCCAGAATCTTCTGGTAAGACTACCTTGGCATTGCACGCCATTGCTGAAATTCAAAAAACTGGTGGACAGGCTGCCTTCATTGATGCTGAGCATGCTCTCGATCCATCCTATGCCAAGCGTATCGGCGTTGATGTCGATAATCTTTTGATTTCTCAGCCAGATAATGGTGAACAAGCTCTCGAAATTTGTGAAACCCTCGTCCGCCCAAACGCGGTGGACTTAATTGTTGTCGACTCTGTTGCCGCCCTTGTGCCACAGGCTGAAATTGATGGTGACATGGGTGATGCTCAGATGGGTCTTCAGGCTCGTTTGATGTCCCAAGCCATGCGTAAGCTCACTGCCATTATCTCTAAGTCCAAGGCCACTGTCATTTTCATCAACCAGATTCGTATGAAGATTGGTGTGATGTTTGGTAACCCTGAAACTACCACTGGTGGTAACGCTCTGAAGTTCTACGCTTCTGTTCGTATCGATATTCGCCGCATTGGTCAGATCAAAGATGGTGAAAATATCATCGGTAACCGCACCAAGATTAAGGTTGTGAAGAATAAGATTGCCGCCCCATTCCGCTCTGCTGAATTCGATATCATGTACAACGAAGGTGTCTCTAAGGTTGGGGATGTACTCGATCTCGCCGTACAATATGGCGTCTTCGACAAGGCCGGCGCCTTTATCAAATATAATGGCGAAACTATTGGCCAAGGTCGTGAAGCTGTGAAGCGCGTACTTAAAGAAAAGCCAGAATTCTTCGCTGAAATCGAGCAAAAGGTTCGCGAAAAAGCTGAAGCGAGCGAATAGTGGCCGCGCTCTCTCTGGAAACCTTTCAGAAAATCTCACAATTAAAGCCAGGAATCAAAGATCCAAATCGTATTAATATTTTTGTTAATCATAAATTTTTGTGCTCACTCAGTTTTAAAGTTTTTTCTGAGCAAAACCTCAAAGTCGGCGACGTTCTCACGGAAGAACGTATCGCCGAACTAGTTGCTCTGTCTTCACTCGATAAACTCTATCAATCTACCTTAGAGTATTGTTTATCGCGTCCGCATTCTGAAAAGGAAATTCGCGACTACCTGCATCGCAAGCAACTTCGTCGTCGTCAGTCGCAAATTAAGTATGATAATTTTAAAAAACGCCTAGCTGAAGACGAGGAATATCGCACTAAAATTCAAGAAATGCGAAAAAATGTTCGCACCCAAAATGAAAAGATTCGCGAAATTGATTTTACAGAAAATAATACCTATGAATATACCGGTCGTAAATCTCTCAATCTTCCTACCAAGCCTGGCGCAGAGATTACGGAAACTCAGATTAATCTCGTAGTCGAACACTTGAAGCAGGAAAAATTTCTCTCCGATTATAACTTTACGCGTTTTTATATTGATAATCGCAACCAAAGTAAGGGAATTAGTCGCAAGAAATTACTCTACGAATTAAAGAGTAAAGGGATTTCTGAATCTCTGATACAAGAAATTCTCGAAAGTGACGAATTATTTTCCCAGCGCGAAGATGATACTGAAATCGATAAAATGATCGAGAAAAAATTGCGTCGTCCGATTAGCCGAGAAAAACTAACGGCCTATCTCGTTCGTCAGGGTTTTTCCTATAATCTAGTAAAATCTAAACTTTCGGCAATCGATACTGAAAATCTTCAAGATTAAAATTGAATTAGCCTAAGACTAAGCCAAATCAAGTCAAACCGAACCAAGCTGGACTGAATCTTTTGACTAGTCATTTTGGCGGAAGGGATTGACGAAGTTCGGTACGAATTCTTCTTGCTCTAGTTTTTCGCGGCCCTTTTGCTTAGCTAGCTCATCCTTTACGATGATTGCTTCGTCATTAATCTCCAGAATTTCCGAACGATTAATAATCAATTCTGGGTCAATAAATGACTTCAGGATTGGACGTTTGACGATTAGTTGCTGAATGTAAAAATCATTGACATCCACCGTGTAATCTATTACCGTTCCCACATTTGTCTTGTTTTGAGTTTTGACCTTAAAATTAATTGGCTGAAAATTTAGTTTCACCATTTCATCGATTTTGACTACATCGCCCACATTAAGTAATTCTTCATCTGAATCTATAATCATCCCGAGGTGAGAAAATTCTCGTACACTACGGACGTCCAAAATTACTCCCGAGTCAAAACTCACAGTATTTTTATTCAGGAAAAACCCCAAAATCTTCAAATCATTCGGATCGACAATGATCGATTCAATCGTGCTAATCACCCCACCGGATCTTAGGCTTAAAATGCGAAATCCGATTAATTTTGAAGCATCTAAAATCATAGTACTCCCAAAATTCCTTTCAAAGCAAATTCGGTATCTTCGTGACTACGCACCGTAATTGTATCGATGCCCATCTGTACCACTGGATAGTCGTTACCACCTTCTTGCGTCATGTCGCCAAAATAGAGAATATCGTCTTTTTCAACATTCAACTCTTCCATCAGGTGATTCATGCCGAATGACTTATTCAATCCGTCGCGGAAGGCGTTAATGCTGGTGGTTCCAGCCACCTCGAAAGAGAAATCTGGCACTTTTTCTTTGGCGAGCTTAGCGATTAAATTGCGTTTCTTGCAGTCTGGATCCCAGGCGTATTTCGCCTCAGTACCCGCTTTTTGCCCAAGCGCCGAGAAAGTTACTTGTGACAAACGATTTTCAATAATTTCGTCACCCGGCTGGAGCTTGTCTTCTTCCCAATACCCCACTTCTTTAGCCGAACTTTCTAGTGCTTCGGTAATTTTTGCCACTTCTTCTTCTGTTAGTGGATAATTATAAACTTGCTCCCAGTTCTTCTCATTGTAAGTTGACCCATCGTTGCCGTTGGCGGTTGGCTGGTAGCGATAGTATTGTGTGCCTTGTGCCACAAAAAGATGAAGATGTGCCAGTTGCGCTGGGGTGACATCGGCGACTTCGACTAAGCGATTGACGATTTGAATTAAAAACTGCTCAAATTTTTGACCAGAAATTGGGCAAATCTCAAATTCATTCAAGCATTCGCTGAGTAAAAAGGCCATCTCATCTGGAATTGGTGTCTTGGCGATATTTAAAGTTTGGTCGATATCAAAGGATAATACTTTCTTCATCTCTATTCCTCTCTGCGGTATTTCTTTTGCTTATTATAGCAAAAACGCTCACTTTTTGTGGTTAAAATCAAAATCCACACCTCACCAAAACCTTAAAAATCTCAAACTGATTATGCTATAATAAGATTATGAAAACATATATTGTGGGCAACTGGAAGATGAATCTGACCATCGGTGAGTCTTCTATCTTTTTGCAGAAATTACTTAAGAAAATCAAACCTAGTCGTGGCCTTGAAATTGTAATTGCTCCAAGTTTTACTTCGCTCTCTAGCCTTTCACTTCAACTTGAACGTAACAAGTCCAAGATCAAGCTTGCTGCTCAGAATTTTTATTACCGTGATTTTGGTGCATACACTGGTGAGGTTTCTATCGCTCAGCTCCGTGGTTTAGTTTCTTATGCCATCATCGGCCATTCCGAGCGCCGCTTTGTCTTCGGTGAAACTAACCGAGAAATCTCTCAGAAGGTCGCCGCTGCGATTCGTAATGGTATTACCCCGATTCTTTGTGTCGGTGAGACCGAAAGTCAGCGTAATTTTGGTGAAACCGTCGATGTTTTGCGTGATGAAATTTTTGGTGGTCTTTCCGAAATCGATAGTGATGATATTAAAAAATGCATCATTGCTTA
>CALKRO010000078.1 GCA_937990205.1 uncultured Candidatus Saccharibacteria bacterium
ATTTCTGGCTACCCAATCGCGAATTTCAGATTCAGAGAAGACATCGGCGAGAGAAATCATACGGGAAGCGTGCGTGACTTTTTGGAATTTATCCAGAGGTTTACCGGCGACGCGCTGGGTTGGTGAATCAGGAGTGATAAACTCTGGATATTGCTCCTCTAATTGACTGAGCTCGTGCTTCAAAGAGTCGGCGGCAGCTTCCGACATAATCGACTCGTCTAGGACGTGATAATGATAGCGGTAATCGTTGATTAATTCTTTTAGTTTTTCAATGCGAGCCTTGGCGGCGGTTTTTTCATTATTCATTTTAGAGTTCCAGTTTAGCATCATCATTATAATCGAGAAGAGCGCGATAAAAGAGGTAAAAATAAATCGAAAGATAAATAAAGATAAAGACCGTGATGGTGAGTTGAATGATAGCTACAAACGGAATTTTACTCTCGGCCAGCCAGGCGAATTGAGCTTTCAATGCCCCATCAAGAATAATGGCTGGTAGAAGCAGTAATAGATAAAGCAAGGAAATAATGATAATGAGGTAGAAAACCCGAATTAAGAAGCGGATGCGGCGCCCCATAATGAGATTTTTGGCCATACGCACGGCGGTCAGAGGGTAAAGTCCTGGCGCCGAAACTACAATGATCGCAAAGAAGCTACTGGATAAGAGATAGAGACTGAGCGTAATCATCAGTGCGGCAAACATAAAGAAAAGCAAGGCATAGAATGGCGTAGAGAGAAATTCAGTGGTGAGAGCGACTTGAAAAACTATAATCGTAAGCATAATCGGTACGGCCTCGAGAAAAATAATTAGACCAACCACCAGAGTTGAAACTAGAGGTGATAAGGCACTATAGAAGCCGTCGCGCATCTTGATTTCCTGGTGACCAGCAAGGAGGTGGCGCGCCAAATAGATAGTGACTAACCAGATAATAGTAAATAGAAGCACCGCGATGACGACCTGCGCATCATTCATGGTGGTGAGACCACCAGTGGAAATAATACCTAGCAAAGTGAGTCCCGCTTTACCGACGGTACCGATTTTACCATCCGCCACATCCTTATTAGTTTGCTCGACGTTTGCCTTGACGTCGGCAAGGGTGTTTTCCGACATGGCGCCAATGAGAAAAATATAGAGGCCGACAAAAATTAAAAGAAGGGGTAGAAAGATTTTCCAGAATTTGAAAAACATTTTAAAGGCAGCACTAGCTTGACTGGTTAAACTCGGGAGCTCGGTTTTACGCTGATAATCTTCGTAATAGGAACGCTTAAAGGAGCGATGAAGCCGCACTTCATCCTGCTTCTTGATTAGCTGTTTCTTTTCGCGTGCAAGTTGCTTTTTTTGTTTTTGCTCCTGTTTTTGGAGTTTTTTCTGCTGCCTTTCAGCTTGGCGCTGCACATGCTTTGAAACCAGATTTTTTTCATCAGAGACTGGCTCAGATGCTACTGATTTAGCTTTAGATTTTTTCATTAAATATTATCCTTCGCGCGTTCGAGACGTTCAATACGTTTTTCAATTGGTGGGTGAGTGCGGAAAAGTGAGTTGGTGCGACGCTTCTTGAGTGGATTATTGATAAACATTGCCTCAGTAGCGGTATTTTGACGACGCATTGGTTGACCATGTTCATCCAGTTTCTTCAAGGCACTAATCAAACCATCTGGATAATGAGTAATTTCGGCGGCCGACATATCGGCAAGATATTCTCGTTCACGCGAAATCGCCATCTGAGCAATCGTGGCCACTAGGGGTGCCAAAATCGAAGTAAAAAGCAGTGCGATCACCCCGACTGGACTGTCCTGTTCATCTCGACGATTAGTATAAGAAATCATGCGAAGACCAATATCGGCAACGTAACCCACTACACTAACCAAGGCGAAAGCTACCAAGGAAACACGAATATCGTAATTCTTAATATGAGAAATTTCGTGAGCTAGGACCCCGGTAAGCTCGTCCTTATCCATGATATTTAGCAAACCAGTGGTTACCGCAACCTTGGCATGTGCGGGATCGAGCCCAGTAGCAAAGGCATTTGGGGCGGGATCATCAATCACGTAAATTTCTGGCATCGGCAGACCTGTAGTGATGGTGAGATTTTCGACAATATTATAAAGAGAACGGTAATCTTTTTTAGCGATAGGATGAGCACCAGTCATCGCCATAGCCATACTAGAAGACAAAAAGACCATGATACTGGCATAAATAATGGCAGAAACTAAAGTAAAAATAAAAATACTATTATCGCCGTAAACAGCCGCAAAAAGTGCCCCGATAAAACCAACAAAACCGACGAAGCCGGTAAGAATTAAAACGGTATTTCTTTTGTTAGCTGCAATCTGAGAATACATATTCCCTTTCTGACAAGATCCAGTGGGTTGCCCCACTGGATATTAATTTGTCGTATTAATTGATTAGAAAGAAACTTTTGGAGCTTCTTGAATCTTGGCGTTTTCCTCTTCGGAAACATTGTAGAATTCACGAGACTTGTAACCGAACATACCAGCAAAGATGTTAGCTGGGAAGCGCACGATAAATTCGTTATATTGGCGAACTGCACCATTGTAGTAGCGGCGAGAAGCTTGAATTTTATCTTCAGTATCTTCGAGTTGATCTTGCAAACGGATGAAGTTTTCGTTAGCCTTTAACTCTGGGTAGCTTTCCGCAAGAGCGAAGATGTGGCTGAGGGCTGATTTCATTTCTTTTTCGGCGCCAGCAACTTCAGCTGGGGTAGAAGCGGTGAGGACGCTAGAACGAGCTTTCACGACAGCTTCGAGGGTTTCACTTTCGTGTTTAGTATAACCCTTAACGGTTTCGATAAGGTTTGGAATGAGATCGGCGCGGCGCTTCAATTGGACAAGAATGTCTGAGAAAGCATTATCGACGCGAACCTTGACGGTGACTACGTGGTTGTAAACAAAAATTGCATAGAGGGCAACTAGGATTACAACTGCGATGACACCGATTAAAATCATTTGTAGTGTGTTCATTTTACTCCTTGTTAATACTTTAATTATATCAGAAATTGGAAAAGTGGTAAGCTTTTTGAGACACAAAATATCCCCACTAAAAGGGGGGTTTTAGTGGGGATAAATTGGTGCGAGCTAAGAGACTCTAACTCTCGACCTCTTCCTTGGCAAGGAAGCGCTCTAAACAACTGAGCTAAGCTCGCATGCTATTTTTAATTTTACCGAAATATGACATAAAGTCAAGTATTTAGGAAAAATTTGTTGGTGCCCGAAATGGGACTTGAACCCATATGGATTTCTCCATTCGATTTTAAGTCGAACGCGTATACCAATTCCGCCATTCGGGCTTAGAGATATTATACTACCAAAGTAGCGGCTTTTTCTAAAAAATTACCGCATCTACTTCGATAAATTGGAGGCACCGACCGGAATTGAACCGGTGTACACGGTTTTGCAGACCGCTGCGTAACCACTCCGCCACAGTGCCATAGAGATATTTTAGCATAGACTAATAAAAAATACACCAAACTCCCGAGGTGTATTTTATTTACAATATAGACATTAACTTCACACTCAACCTCCGAGGTGTTTTGTCTTCGAATTCAGACGTCTCTCAACTTCGCCCGAATTCTTATTTCTATGATATCATGCTTTTGCTTGTCGTCAACATTGACTTTTGAGATTTTTAATGTTTTTAACATTGACATTTTAGAGTTGCAAAAATGATATTTTATATTTTAATTTAGATTAACTTGTGAGATTTTGTTGTTCGGTTTCTTATATTCGTGTTCGGTTTTAGAATTTTGTTCGGTTTTACCTCTGTTATTTGTTTGTGTATTTTTCAGGAAATTAAAGCGTGTCTTTGTTTTCCTTAGTTTTTAGCTTTGACTTTTTCTATAAAAAATAGCCACTTGAGCGACTATTTTTTGAAGAAATTTATTAAATTTTAGTTTAAATTGAAGGTTTTTTGTTCACCATTAGTGAGATTCTTAACTTGATAGGTTCGACTTTCAGCTTCATTTTCACCGATAATGATGACATTTTCAGCTACCTTGGAGGCGTATTTGATTTTATCACCAAGTTTTTTATCAAGCAGACAAAGATCGGCACTGGCGCCTTGATTAATCAAATGTGCGACCACTTGATAGGCGTAGGTAATTTCTTTATCTGAGATAGGAACCACGCAGTATTCAACTGGAGCGGACTGATAAACTTCGAGAAGATTATTGACCGAAAGACAATAGAAAAGACGAGTGAGACCAATAGAGATGCCGACACCTGGGAACTTTTCCTCGGTATAATTCGAGGCGAGATTGTCATAGCGGCCACCAGAACAGATGGAACCGAGATTCTTATATTCTGGAAGCAGGGTTTCAAAAACCGTACCAGTATAGTAATCAAGACCACGAATAATTAACATATCGGCAACCACGGATTGACCAATTCCCTGAGCTTCGAGAAGGTCGAGCACTAAAAGCAGTTCTTTTACGCCAGTTGAAAAAGTCTCATTCTCTATGCCGAGCGCAGTCAATTTTTCGGCCACTTCAGAACGCGGGCCACGAATTTGAACGAATTGAAGCAACGTTTGGACTTTAGATTCGTCAGCGACTTGCTCACGTAATTTCGCCTCGGTAACCTCGGCCGGAACTTTTTCGGCGTGATCAATGATACCGTAGATTTCAGAACTTTTTCCCGTGAGGCTTAGAGCTTCGAGAAGGCCGGCTAAGATTTTACGATTCGAAAGACGGACAAAAATCGGCGTCTTCACGAACTGCGAAAGCGCATGGAAAGCCGTAGCGACAACTTCGGCGTCGTAACCGATTGGCAAAGTATTGCGACCAATAATATCCGCGTCCATTTGATAAAATTCACGGAAGCGACCCTTTTGCGCACGCTCACCCCGAAAATTGCGACCGAATTGTGAGACACGAAATGGAAAAGCTAGATCATTTTGGTGCTCAACCACGTAACGCGCGAGTGGTACCGTGTGATCAAAGCGCAAAGCCTGATCCGCGTCGTTAGAAGTTTCGGCGGTTTTCACCACTTTATAAATTTGTTTTTCAGTATCACCGCCCGCCTTAGCGAGGAGGATTTCCGTACGGTCAATCATCGGCGTTTCGATATGATTGAAGCCATGGAGATGATAAACCTGCATAATTTGCGATTTTATTTGATCAAAAATGGCTTGCTCGCGAGGTAAAAGCTCTTGCATGCCAGAAATTGGGGCAGTATTTATCTTTTTCATACTTTAATTATACCACGCACTATGCTATAATTTAGGGAAGTGGTTCTGTAGCTCAGTTGGTAGAGCAGAGGCCTGAAGAGCCTTGTGTCACTGGTTCAAGTCCAGTCGGAACCACCATTTTTTATATCTACGAGATGTAAAATGATGATGAATTTAAATAATTATATTGAAGAAAATCAGAAACGGATCTCAAAAACTACTGAGATTACCGAGCTGGACGAGCTGGGTTTTTCGCGGATTTCTTATTTGCCATTTCATAAAATCAAAAAACAGCTTAATCTAACTAAACGAAATTTTAAAATCTCCGAAATTGCCGAAGCAATGAAGGATCTACCAACTTCTGCTTTTGGTTGGCCCGATGATGAAAAATTCATTCAGCTGCTAGGAAAAAGTCCGCGCTTTCAGAATTTAAAAGTAGGATTTTTCGTACGCAAGAATGATAAGAAGCTTGAAAAACAGTTTTCGGCAGTGACAATTCAGATTAATTTTTTCACCATGTATGTTTCATTTTTCGGTACAGATGGCACACTTTTTGGCTGGAAAGAAGATTTTAACATGTCATTTCTGCCAGAGATTCCAGCCCAAAAAGAAGCGCTGAACTATCTAAACCAGATTTCGCGTCGCTATTTTTATAAAAATTTTTACCTGGGCGGCCATTCGAAGGGTGGCAATTTATCGATTTATTCGGCGATTATGGCCTCCGATCGACTCCAAAAAAGGATTCTGAAAGTCTTAAATTACGATGGGCCAGG
>CALKRO010000079.1 GCA_937990205.1 uncultured Candidatus Saccharibacteria bacterium
CGTTTCAAAATCCAAGAAGCGTTCATAGTGACCGAGATCAAGATCGGTTTCCACCCCATCATGGGTCACATAACATTCACCATGTTCCACCGGATTCAAAAGCCCTGCATCTACATTCAGATATGGGTCACACTTCTGCATTGTCACCTTGAAACCCTTAGCTTTCAAAATAGCCCCGATCGAAGCTGCCGTAATTCCCTTACCTACTCCAGAAAGTACTCCGCCGGTTACGAAGATATACTTACATTTATGCTTCTCGTTTTGTTTTTCGTCTTTATTTTTCATGGGACACCTCTCCTTTCGCCCACTCCCTTAACTTTTACATACCTTCATATTAGCATAAACGCTAAATAAAAATAGTCTATTTTCTCAGAGTTTTCTTCATTTTCTCCCTAAATTCTGTTATAATATAGAAAATTGCTGGAAGTGTGTCCGAGTGGTTTAAGGAGCACGCCTGGAACGCGTGTATGCGGGGAACCGTATCGGAGGTTCGAATCCTCTCGCTTCCGCCAGATTTAAGAAATGACTAGTTTACTAGTCTTTTTTTAAATCTAACGAGAGGGTGAGAACCGTAGGTTAGACCGGACGACGAAGCGAGTGAAAGATAAAAAGCTTGCTTTTTTCTTTTTGAGCAAGGAGGAACGGAAGGATTTTGCGGAAGCAAAAGCCTAATCCTCTCGCTTCCGCCATTAAAATAAAATAGACCCAGAGGGTCTTATTTTATTTTAATTATTTTTAGCGATTCCCTTTGTTGTGCAAGAAATACACCAACGCCGAAACGAAAGCTCCCAGTGTTACCATGCTACCTACTACTATAGTTGCTATCATTGTTGCAGATATACTTAATTCCGTCATGTGATTCATGCGATCAAAAATAAACAATGCCGACTCATTATTCGTTACATCTTCCTTTTTCTTTTCTTCCGACCTTTCGCAGAGCCAAGCATTTTTTAACATCAACTTTTCGTGCTTTTCGGTTCCATCATGACAAATCGCTGGCGCATTATCCACCTCGACCCCTGCACGCATTGCAGTCTTAATTTGGCTCACTCCCCAAACCGTCAAAGACCCCGACACAAATCCTAAAATTAGTAGTAGCACCGTATTGCAAATCACGAAGCGTTTCTTATTATTTTCTCTTCCCGCCATTTTTTCTCCTTAAGGTTATCTAACTTCATTATACAAAAAATTATCAGAAAAAAGATTGCACTTTTCAGCAATCTTTAATCCTCATTTTATTTCGCGTCAGCCGAAGTTTCAGTTTTAATTTCTTTCGGCACCACAATCTGACTACGCAGATATCTCTGGAAATTTGTGTAATTATATAGCGAACCTTCTGAATAAGTCGAAGCACCCGCCGGAATTACCACACTCGATAATCCAATTCTTCCTGTACCAAATTGATCAATCGTTAAAATTGGCTGAATTCCCTCTTCTAGTTTCGTACCAAAATCAATCAAAGTTCTTACTTCCGACATCACAATATTAGTTCGCAGATTGTCCCCCAGCCCATCAATAATACTCATCACCTTACCAGGATTCATCAAAATTCCGATACTCGAAACCTTGTTTTTAATCGCATTCATAATTCTCTGCTGATTAATCTCTCGATCAAAATTACTACGTGATAATCCATAATCCCCAGGTTTACAAGCTGCATTCCTTGCTCTTGCTAATTTCATCGCGAGGTCCCCGTTCATATTGTAGTACATGCCTTTTTTCAAATCGATATTTTGGCAGGAATCGTGAATCCCATCCTCATCATCCGCATAAACATCCACATCAATCCCGCCAATTTTATCCACAATCATTTTTACCGCACTCCAGTCCGCCGCCACATAATAATGCATTGAAAGACCTGTCACTTCAGAAATTTTCTTCGCAAAATATAGTGATGCCGCATCCTTCGCATTGCTCACACTCATCGAATTCTTATATTCTTCCAATGCACAAAGATAAGTCGCATTAATCTTCCCTCTATCTCCAACCGTACAGCTCATTGGCTCGCTTCCTGCCACCGAATAATTCACCCAAAGATCCCTTGGCACACTAAACACTTTTGCCGTTTTATATTCCTGATTAATCGAAGCCACCAAAATCGAATCGGTTAATTCTTGTCCACCGTGGCCTTTTGCATCTTCCGAAGTACCAAAAATCAAGAAATTCGTCTGCCCATTTTCATCCTTTTTTAATTCCGAACTAATCAAAATATCCATTGGATTACCCTTAAATACCGCGGTCGAATGAGAAAGCAACATATACATCAAAGTGATTGCCGTAATAATTAAAACCAAAATCACCGACAATGCAATCATCACAATTTTTGCCCAAAGTGGCACCTTGTTCTTGTCTGATTTTTTTGTCGTTGGTTTTTTGGCTTTTACATCAAGTTCCGCTTCTGCTTTTTTTGAAATAGTTTCTGCATTTTCAGGAATCGCTTCCGCTTTTTCTAATTCCGCTTCTGTTTTTTTTGAAATCGCTTCTGCTTTTTTCGATTCCGCTTTTGCTATTTTTTCAGTTTCTTTTTTCGGCATTACATTTAAGTCGACTTCATTCGAAACTGCTTCTGCTTTTTCTACCGAATTTTTAACCTCAGAAAAATTCTTCACAGCCATTTGTTTCTTACTGTGATTATGATTTTTCTTTTGGTTTACCCCACTTTTCTTCGACTTTTTTTTCTTTGCCATAAAAACCCAATAAATTTCTACATAATCATAACATATTTTTCTTTTTAGTTTATAATAAGACTAATGGCACAAGAGGTAAACAATCAACAAACATCCCCAAATAATTTGATCGAACTGCATGATATTAATCGTGTTTTTGGTATCGGCGAAGCGGAATCCTACGCATTGCAAAATTTCTATTTGCAGGTCAAACCTGGCGAATTTATCATGATTATGGGTCCGTCCGGTTGTGGTAAAACTACATTACTTAATATTCTCGGTTTTCTCGATCACCCTACCTCTGGTCAATATTTCTTAAATCAAACCCCGACCTCTCATTTTAGCAGTCGTCGTCTCGCCAAACTTCGTTCCCAAAAAATTGGTATTATTTTCCAGGAATACAACCTCATTCCTACACTCACCGTTCTCGAGAATGTCGCTCTACCTCTTATCTACGCTGGCGTTAGCCACACTAAAGCTATCATTAAAGCTTCCGAAACTCTAAAAAATTTCGATCTTCAAACCAAAGAATATTATTATCCATATCAGCTCTCCGGTGGTCAAAAACAACGCGTCGCCATCGCTCGTGCTCTGGTCGCTAATCCAGAAATTATTCTCGCCGATGAGCCGACCGGTAGTCTCGATACCAAAAGTTCTGAAACCGTCATGCAAGAACTTCATCGTGTTCACCAAGCCGGTAATACTATTATTATGGTCACCCACAACCCAGCCCTTACTAAGTACGCCACTCGTGTCCTTCATATGATCGATGGCTCGATTGACCGTGACTTCAAATTCGTCGCTGATCATAATCTGCCAGAGCGCATTGATATTCATTTCAATTCCAAAACCCCTAAACCTGAAACCACTCAAGTTATTAAATCAGAGGCACCTCTCTCTATTAAACCAGAACCACCTCGCGTTACTAAATCTGAAGCTCCTCGCATTGCGCCGGAACCACCTC
>CALKRO010000080.1 GCA_937990205.1 uncultured Candidatus Saccharibacteria bacterium
GAATTTTCAGTGACGCGTGAACGTATTCGCCAGATTGAAGCAAAGGCGTTGTCGAAACTTCGTAAACATAAAGATACGAAAAAACTGCACGAGTATTTACATTAAAATAGGGGAGCGGGTGATTTTCGGACGGGAAGCTGTGCGAAAATCACAAGATACGCTATAATGAAAGTAATGAAAAATTTTTGTCAAAAATTATTAAATTTGCTACCAGTTCTCGCGATTTTTTGCGTGTCAATGGTGGCTTTTTTGCCGGTGACTAGAGTATTCGCGGAGGGAGAAGACTGTGGTGTGCCAACTGCGATTATTAAATGTGGAACTTCTGATAGTGAAGAGGCTTTCTTTTCGATTATCGGTAGCGTAGTGAATATTTTGACTTACGGGGTTGGAGTCGGCGCAGTAGCGGGTTTTACTTATGTAGGTTTTCTTTATATGACTTCACAAAATGATCCAGGAAAAATCAAAATAGCAAAAGATCGCGCAATGCAAATTGTGATTGGACTTTTGGTTTATGCTTTGATGTGGGGAATTTTGAACTTCCTTTTGCCTGGTGGTATCTACGGCAACGGGAATTAAAATGTCAAAAAAAGCCGATCTTGAACATATTAGAGAACGTTTGGCTGCGCTCGCGGGGACGAGAACGAGAGTGATTTTAGTTTGTAACCGGAAAAGTACGGGTTATAAACGCGTGGAAAAAGAAGTGGTGACAACACTTCGAGAATTCATTTTGCAGCAGAAGGGAATTACTTTTTTGCGTTTCGATGTGGAGTCGCCGACTTTGGAAGAAAATGCGAAGAGACTGGCGAATCTAATTGGGGATGGAGACGTGGTGCTAGTGGCCGGAGGTGACGGTACGGCGGGGATCGGAGTGAACGGGATTATGCAATCTGGCAAGGATGCAAAATTTTATGTGATTCCATACGGAAACTTTAATGATATTATTCAGATTTTACGGTCAAATTCGGGTAAAAAAGTTTTTCCAATTGAAGCTTTGATAGACGGAAAACATTTTCGTTATGCATTGGCGTATTTTACGGTGGGGATGATGGCGGAATCGACGAAAATTTTTGATGACGAAAAAATACGCAGGAAGTTGAGAAAATCGAAATTTAATTTAATCTTTTCTCTGAAGACACTTTTGATGTGGTTTTTTGTGAATCGTAAAAAAGATTATATTACGATTGATGGTCAAAAATATTCGGATATTCTGGTGGTGAACGGGAAAAACGTGGCGAGATTGATGAAAGGTGGGGAATATTATTTGGGGGAAACTTTTCTCTATACGGAACAACGTTTGAATAACTTTTTTGCTATGGTGTTTTTTATGCTGCAGGCAATGTTTAGTGGGATTCCGGGGGAAAAGCTGAAAAATAAGAGAATTCGCTTCGAGGAAAAACAGAGAATTTTCATTCAGTCGGAGGGGGAATATAAAGATTTGGTGGTGCAGGAAATTAGTTTCTTGAAGAGTGAAAAGTCGATTGAAATCCTGTAATAAAAATTAAAGATTTCTATTTCGCTTATGTTATAATAAGGCTATATGAGTCTATTACGTGGTGTGGGCGATTTCTTCGCATTGGATATTGGAACCAACTCAATTCGCATGATTCAATTGTCGGGCGATGTTGAGAAGGGTTGGGCACTGGAAAAATTTGCCTATGTGCCGGTGGATAAAAAAATTACGATGGATGATTCGGAACAGGGTCGCAGGAAACTGGCCGAAACGATTTTGGGTGCAAAAAAGCAGGCGGGTATTACTACTAAAAATATCGCGATTGGCTTGCCGGCGCGCAAAACTTATACAGCAATTATTGAAGTACCAAATGCACCTGAAAAGGAACTAGCAAAAACCGTTAAATATGAAGCTGACCAATATATTCCGATGGCAGTGGACGATGCGAAGATTGATTTTGCGGTCTTGGGAGTTTCACCTAATGACAATACGAAGGCAGAAATTTTGATTTCATCCACAGATCGCGCCTACGCCGAAGAAAGACTCGAAGATATCGAAATGCTAGGCTTAAATGTGATTGCTCAGGAACCAGAACCAATTGCGATGGTGAGAGCTTTGGCACAGATTGGGGTAGAAGATGCGCGGATGATTATCGATTTTGGAGAAAATTCGACGGATCTGGTAGTGATGTATCTAGGGGCACCAAGATTAGTGCGCTCGATTCCAGGTGGACTTTCTGCCTTTATTAAAACCGTAGCGAATGGACTGTCGATTTCAGAAGCACAGGCAAAACAGTTTATTTTGCAGTATGGACTTTTGCAGGATCAGTTTGAGGGGAAAATTTACCAAACGCTTTCAAGTAATTTGGAAGGTTTTACAATGGAATTAGTGAAGTCGGTGCGCTTCTTCCAGAATAAATACACGGGTGCGCAATTTGGGGGAATTATTCTTTCGGGTTACGCGGGAATTATTCCACTTATGGCAGAATATATTGAAGCGAAGACGGGTATTTCGACGATTCAGGGTAATCCATGGCAATATGTACGCGTCAATGAGCAGCAACAAAAATTACTACTTCCAGTAGCTTCAGAATTTGGAGTGGCAATCGGTCTGGCAGAAAGGAGCAATGACTAATGAAAAAAATCGATTTTAAAACCATGCATCTTTCTGATATTCCTGATGTCATTAAAAGTATTTTTACTGGTGAAACCGATAATGAAATGATGACGGGGCAAACTGGTAAATATGAAATTAACTTGGTGCCAGATATCAAGACGGATATGTTGAAGTTAATGAAGCTACGTAACATGATTGTGTTTGGTTGCGTGGTGGTAATTATTGCTTCATCGGTTTTTACGGCATTTCTGGCGATTTTCAAGGGTGCTCAGGATTTGACCATTGCAAGTCAGGGAAAGCATATTGAGAATCTTTCGAATACAATTAACCAATATTCAGAATTACCAGATTTCTTAAATATTCAAGATCAATTAGCCAAATTAAAATCGATTAATGATAACCGTTCAGTGTTGTCGCGAGTTTTTCCGGTATTAAAAAATCTTTTTCCAACCAATAAAGACACGATTAAAATTTCGGATTTGAATGTGAACCTTTCGACTTCGACGATAAATTTTGATGCGCAAGCAAATGCGGGAGAAGAACCATATATTGATTACCGCGTACTGGAATCATTTAAGAAATCAGTGAATTTGATGAAATATGATTATGGCCGTTACGTGGATGCACAGGGGAATTTGATTCCATCACGTTGTATTGAGGAAACCGATTCAGCTGGAAATATTTTGACGGATAACGGCAATACTTACGCGATTTGGAAGCGTGGTCTGACAGATTGTGACCCTTCACGAAATGATCATCAAAAGAAATCAGCTTTGACTCAGTCAAATAATAATTCGAACGTTTCGAACACAAACTTAAAGAGTGATTTTGGCAAAGTAAAAGCTAAATCAAATGTTTCGGACGACGTCGAGCATGTGGAAAATACGGAAAAGAGTGGCAATGTAGAGAGTAATGGCGATGTGGTCAAGACAGACATTCAGACAATTATTCCAGATGAAAAGATTTGGCGTAGCCCACTATTTGATCTTTGGTATAAGCACGAAAAAATGCGTACGGCGGATGACGGAATTCAAGATACGCTTGATACCAACGCGGAGGCTTCGGAATCAGAAGTGAATGGTGTGAAGACCCGCACGCAAAAAATTAAGAATGTGAAAAATTACATTTATACACCTTCGATGGGATTGGACGGTAAAATTTCGAGCGTGCCTCACTTCGAAAGTAGTTGTATTACTTATAAGGGCGAAAAGAACGGTGATAATGTGAAATGGTCAGCGGAAAATAAATGTAAGATGGTGCCAAACGGCATTCGTGTGACGGATTCTTCAAACGGTCGTGATTCGAGTTCTAATTTAGTTTTGCGCTTCTCGACAATTATTAATGTGGATCCAGAACTTTTCAAGTTTACTAATAAACACATTTTGACATTCGGCCCTTCAGGTCAAAACGTAACCGACTCTTATCTCCAAGTGGAAGGTATGTTCGCAGCACCAGCCAAGGATTGTGCAAGAGATGATGCAGAATGTGCGGGTCAGAAAACTTCAGCAGGAACAAACAATTAAAGAAGGTAAAAATGAGTGAATTAATTTTAACAAAACGCGTACGAATTAATAAAATTAGGCAACAAATTACCTTGATTGTTTTGGCAGCTTCAGTCTGTTTCGGGGTTTGTTTGGTGCTTTCAGTTTACTTCATTAAATACATGAGTTTTAATGGCAAGGTAATTGCGGCGCGAGATACTTCCATCAATAATTATTACCAGACGATTAAGAATGTCGGCATTTGTGAGGATACGGATAAGGATGGTAAATATAACGACAAAGAACTGGCGAAATGTGACCCAAATAAGGTGGACGTTTCGAAGTTGGCTAATACTTTACGCTACAACGCTTTGGTGACGATGGCAAATAACACGAATTTGGAATCGATTGCGAGAGACGGCCAGAAGAGCTGTTTTGATGAAAACAAAAATCGTATCGATTATTCGAAGCTGTATTTGAATTCAAAAACCGATAACGAAAAAGCTTACAATCTTAATATGATTAAGATGTGTTCGGCACTGCGGGTAATTCCAGATGCCTTGCCGGCACAGAAAAATGATGAGGCCTTACTCGCTTCTATTAATCAAATTTTCTTACTATCAGGATTTGAACCGGAACAATTGTCACCAGGAAATTCTTATAAGAATAGTGGAATTGTCGGTGTCTCAACTATCCCAGTTTCGATTTCGGTAAAGAAAGACGAAAAAGATACGATGAAAGTGCTCGCGAACTTGGAGAAATCGATTCGTTCGTTCAATATTGAAAGTGCACAG
>CALKRO010000081.1 GCA_937990205.1 uncultured Candidatus Saccharibacteria bacterium
TCGTCGCGTTGCTTTTCTAGAGCTAGACTGTCTTTTTTAAGGACACTAATCTCCTTCTTGATCTTTTCGATTTTCTCAACCTGCTCTTTGCTAATCATAATATGACACCTTGTTAGTTATAAATAATATAGCACGAATAATTTTTTGTGGTATAGTTAAAGAGATACTTGGCGCCATAGCTCAGCTGGATAGAGCAGGAGACTTCTAAGCTCAAGGTCATAGGTTCGAACCCTATTGGCGCTACCAATTTTTATAAGTATGTTTGACGTACGGCTTGCGAGCGTACGTTTTTTTATCGGAAATCTCAAGATAAGTTAGGTATGTAGGGTAAAAAACATTGAGCTTTTCGAGAAGACCGAGATGTGCATGGAAAGTAGTGACCGGACCGACCACGATTAATTTGTCGTCATAAGTTTTTAAAGTGTGACGACAGGCGCCCGAAAAAAATTTCTTGGTGGGAGAAATAATTCCCTTTTGATTACGCCAAAATTCGTCGAGTACGGGTGGAACGATGCCATTATGCATATGTCCAGATAAAATATAATCAAAAGGCTGCAAAAGAAATTCTATATCTGGGGTCTGGAGATAAGTCGGAGCATGAATGAGAGCGAATTTCAATTTATCGACAGGTGGCTCTGGAAGATTCACTAGGGTTTTCGTAAGATCTTCGAGTTGCGCTTCGGCGTTTTCTGCAAAATTCACCCCATCCTCGGTGTAATAAGATTTTTTCTGAGTATAACCAAAACAGAAAATATCATTGTCCTGATAGACTTCATCATCGAGCAAAACTAGATTTGGCACCTCGCGAAGAGATTTAAGGAATTCCTTATCGCGCACGATATGCCAGCCTTTTTTATTTTCAGGAATGCGATAAAAATCGTGATTACCGAGACTGACGATCATTTTGCGAACCGATGAAATAGCCGTGAGATTTTGCAAGAAGCCAAGAAAACGTTCACGCTCAGCAAGAGAATCTATACATTGCAAAGTATCAATTAAATCCCCGGGAATAAAAATATAATCTGGACGGGCAAGCTCAAATTGTTTAATAATAGCGCGAAGTTTAAGATTTTTCACGAGGCGCGAAAAATGAATATCAGAAATCACCGCAATTTTCAGAGACTTGGATTGACCGGAAAAAAGCGGTGTTTTGCGATAAAGTTTGTAAGTAGTTTCTTGAAAAATTTTCACTCGAAAGAATTATTTAGTTTTAATTAAGCGGTAGTAAATACTTGGCGCAAAACGCACAGAAGCGAGTGGACCCTGAACGGCTTTTTCGAGCTTAATGAGAGCCTTGGTCCCGAAGATTTTCTTCATAGTACGGCTGCGGAAATTCGAAACCGAAAGTACATCCATGATTTCAAAACCAGTTTTCTTAAAGAGATCCTCGACATAGGCTGGGTGATAATTATAAAAACCGTCCTTATCAATTTCCTTCAAGTTCGATGGTTGCTTGTCGAATGGATTAACCGAGGAGCGCTTGAACCAGTAGCGGAACATCTTTGGCAGAGTACGCTTATTAGCGACTTCAATCACTGCCACACCACCTGGTTCGAGAATGCGGTTAAGTTCACGAAGGACCTGTTCGAGATTTTCGAAGTGATGGGTAGCACGGACCATGAGTAGAGCGGAAAATTCACCATCGGAAAATGGAGTCTTGTAGATATCACCTTGAACAGTATGAAGTTTGTCGCCAAATTCTTCCCTGGCCTGCTCGAGGTTGAGCTTGGAATAATCAAACAAAGTAGCACGCTTGGCACGTGGCAAATATTCATTAGCTAAACGACCGTAGCCACCACAAATATCGACGAAATTATCCATATTTTTCGGTAGTAAACGGCGGATCGCAGTGCGGTCGGCAAGATCCTCATACTCACGCCCAGAATCTTCCCAGAAAACTTTCTTGTAATTATAGCCATTATAATCAGAAATGACCTTGTGATCAGACTTGGTATTCTTGGTGTTGGCAGAAGCATCCTTGGTGGTAGCAGATTTTTTCATAGAATTAGTATCCTTGGTAGATTTTGCAGTCTTTGCAGTCTTGTTTGATGTCTTATTCATAGTTCCTATTTTACCATTTATTATTTATCTTGTTTCTGATTTTGAGCTGAATTTTCTGATTCACCTTCCGACTCGCTCGACCTCTCAGGTTTTGGCAATATTTTAACATTCTTAAAAATCAGACTGCTCACTTTTTCGAAAATTGGTACCACTTCCGAAAGATTAAACAGGAAACTCGATATTAAATAAACCAGGCCAGCAAAAACGGAAATCAAAATAAATTTCGGAATGGTGCTGATGATTGAATTGTCGGTACTGCGCAATGGGAAAAGTTTGGTCATAAAATAGGCAGCAATAGCAGTGAAAAAACTAGCGATCATCATGCGGAAAATTGCTAGCCAAAAAGTCTTATCGAGTAATTGAAATTTAGACCGAGTATTCAGAATGGTGAGGAGAATAATGATTTCAGCTAAAGCGCCGATAGATTGTGCCCAGCCCAGGCCGTCCGGACCAAAACCGGTAATGGCAAAAATAACCGAAAGCGCCATAGTGAAACCAACGGCAAAAATACTGACCACGAACGGAGTTTTGGTATCCTGCCTGGCATAAAAACCACGCGAAGCGATATGAAAAATTGACTGAGCAAAAATAGCCACAACCAGTGAACCAAGCACGCTTGCGATTACTGGATTACCACTATTTTTAATGAAACTAACGATGTAGCCGCGAGCAAAAAAAGCAATCACCGAGACTGGTAAAGAAATCCAGATGATCATCCGTAGTGCATGGCGGAAAGTGCCGTTAAATTCGGAGGAATCTTCATTGACTTGCTCGGTTAATTTCGGGAAGAAGGCCGTAGAAATCGCGACACCGATAAGATTAACTGGCATTTGATGAAGGCTATTAGCCTGCTGGAAGGCACGCAGAGTGCCGGTGCCCATGCGAGAAGAAAGATTGGTGGCGAGAATGGAATAAACATAATCAATTCCCTGGTCGAGCGAGCGAGCTGGAAGTAATTTTAAGACCGAGCGGAAGCCGTGATTTTTCCAATAGATTTTGAATTGATAATCAAAACCGAGACCGAAGAGACCGATGAGACTAATAAAGATTTGCAATAAGGCACCGAAGACCACACCGAGTGCCACACCCATGATGCCACCTTCGAAAATTTGTATACCGAAGAGATTGATGCCATTAGTAAAAACCGTAATACCGATGAGAATACCAATGTTATAGAGAGCTGGCGCGAGTGAGTAAAAAACAAAACGACCAACTGCTTGCTGAACAGAATTAAGTACCGTGGCAATGCTGAACAGAAATGGATTAATTGCGATCACGCGGGTCATATTGATGGCGAGAATAGTGCCGGATTCATCGAGACCCGGACCGACGATGTAGCGAATCAGAGGATCCGCGAAAATCATAATAAAAATACTGGCAATAAAAGTCACTAGTGCCATAAGATTCAAAGTGGAGGTGGAAAGCTCCCAGGCAGATTTTTTATTACCAGAAGAAAGACGCTGATTAAAGACTGAAACAAAGCTGACGGCTAGAGCGCCAGAAGTGAGAATAAAAAACATAAAATCTGGAATGGTGAAGGCAGCAGTATAGGCATCCACACCAGTCGGATAAGTGTCAAGATAATAAGAGTTAAGCAAGCGGTCGCGGAAGATGCCGAGCAGCGCGGAAATCAAAGTGGAAACACTCAATAAAATAGCAGCATATTTGATACTGAGTTTACTATTCGCCATAGCGACGACGGAGCGAAATTGAATTTTTTTCATCTATAAATAATTATATCGTATTTATGCTAAAAATGACGGGCGAAGATAAAAAAATAGCACCGAGAGATGCTATATTTTATTACTGGACTCGGTGTTATGAACTTTTTTACAACACCCTAATGGTAAATATTCGCGACCTATCTAGGCGGTATGACGGTAAGATTTAGCGGTTTCGCGTTCAGCCATTTTATTGATACGGCGATAACGTTTGGAGAGACGTAAACTGAAGAATTCCGTAACGGCACAGATTTTATCTGCAATTGTCACCACCCAAGCCTCACGAGATTTTGGCAAAACCTTGCCGAGTGGGAACATGTGAGACTCGATGATATTCTCTTCTTTAGCATTAATATCGAAGTCGCGCTTAGCGTTCGAGGCGGCAATAATTGGATGAATATAAGCATGGCCTTTTGGCATATCACCGATATTGTGCCAATCGTAAAGGAAATAATCGTGCAAAAGTGCACCTTTGACGAGAGATTTGTAAGAAAATTTCATCGGGAAAAAGCGGGCAATTTTCACGCTCATAATAGCGACGTGAACGGAATGATCATAGGTCGTAAAACATCCATGCTGAAAAAAAGTGCGTTCGATTTGCATATTTTCCGATTCAAGAATTTTGCGACCATATCTATTGACTAGACGGTTTGTTTTACTCATTTAGGTTATTTTACCATAAATTGGATGATTTTGAAAGCGTTTTGGTATATTTTATTTTTTATGTTATAATAAAGATATCAGAGTATTTTAGAATACTCATGATTTTTGTTTTGTTATTTAAAACAAAAAGTTCCTTACCAAAAGGTTTATTTATTGCGATTATGAAAGGGGGTGTATGAATTGGATTTCGTACATTATGATTTAGGTTTTCTTGAAGAAGGCACAAGGGTTGCCGTTTCTCTTGACACAGCTGCAAATGTGTGCGTCCTAGATACTGCCAACTATATGTCGTATGAAAGCGGCTATTCATTTCAATACCTAGGTGGGTATGTCACTCATAGTCCATACTATGCCACTATCCCGAAATATGGACATTGGCATGTCGCCATTGATTTGGGTGGATATGGAGGGTATATCGGTTCGAGTGTTAAGATCATACCGCCAGAAAAAACTGAGGTCGGACTTACTTTTATGGGTTATCCAGCTATGAAATATCCCAATAAAAAGAAGCCACATCAATTTACCGACTACTTGTTCGGTGGAGTCAACGGAGTGCCAGATGGGCCTGGACACGGCCATGCGATCATTCAGAATTTAACTGGAAATATCGTTATGCTGAGAGAACCAAATACTGACGAGCCAGTCATATGGGATAAAAGTATATGTCCATAATTCTTGAAAACCGCTTCATTGAGGAGTATTTTATACTCCTCTTTTTTATGGTTTCATTTCAAAAATAGAATACATTCCAAATAGGTATTTAGAGATTTCGTCATCCGCATCGCTTGCGTTTTCTAAGGTTTCAATTTTTCTTGGGATAGCCTCTAAATTATCGAAACCACCCTCGCGATAACATTCAAGCTCAGATTCGACACCATGATGTGAATAAGTGTTCACTAATAGGTATT
>CALKRO010000082.1 GCA_937990205.1 uncultured Candidatus Saccharibacteria bacterium
AGCTTCACGCATATCGGAAAAATCACTCGGGATTTGAATATGGAGATACTCGCAAAGCTTGGACAACATAGATAATTGAATCGCCAGATCGCGCTGCATCGGGTTTTTAAAAGTAATAGTAAATTCGCCCAGCTTTGGCTGACTGGTAAAATTCATGACAAATTCAGTTTTATTCGGATAAACAGCATAGTTCAGTAATTCACTTTTGCTACATTTAATAACTTCGGCCTTAGTTTTGCCTTTGGCGACGATTTTATCAATCGCCCGATTCATCAAGTCAACATCCTTATCAATTAGAATTAATTTTTGAGTATGCTCTGGCAAGGTAGCAAATTCGTGTGTAATGGCTTTCTCGAGATTTGGGAAGATACCGGCTTCGACCTGTTTTTCGAATTGCACGGCATGTGAAAGACCCAGAGAAACCCAAATCGTGACTTCTGGTTTTAGCCATTTGGCAAGAAATTCTGCTTCGTGCGGACGTTCACCGTCGATTTCGACAATATAAAACTTTTCACGATGGGTGTAAAAAAGTGATTTGAATGGCACACCGATAATTAGGCTAAGCCAACGCCACTTGCTACCACGCACACCGTCCATATCAACAATATCAAAGGCTACACCAAAGGCGGAATTAGCATTAAAGGAATAGTGCGCCTTAGTTTTTAGAGTGGATTCGACCAAATTTAACATGGTGGTCTTGCCCACTGAGCCGGTAATGGCAATGACACGAGGCTTCCAGCGCCTAAGCGAGATGTTGGCAAAAAAACGAAAATAATTCGCAGCTAAAAAATAAAATTTCTTTTTAAGTCTCATTACGAGCGTCATATATTTATTTTAGCATATACCTTTAATTTTTTATATTTTGGAAGAAGCGGGCGGCTCGTTCAGTAGTAGGATGGGCCATCACTTGGTGCGGATCACCATCTTCAATAATTTTTCCCTTATCAAGAAAGATAAGGCGGGTGCCAACTTCTCTTGCAAAACTCATTTCATGAGTGACAATCACCATAGTACGGCTGTGATCTTTGGCAAGATCTTTAATGACCTCGAGTACTTCGCCAACCATTTCTGGATCGAGCGCAGAAGTCGGCTCATCGAACAAAATTACCTCTGGATGCATAGCTAAGGCCCTAGCGATGGCGACACGCTGTTTTTGACCACCCGAAAGATTCTTCGGATAATCATAAGCTTTATTTCCTAAGCCAACACGTTTCAGTAGCTCCATAGCCTCTTTTTCCGCCTGTTTATTCGAGATATGTAGAACTTT
>CALKRO010000083.1 GCA_937990205.1 uncultured Candidatus Saccharibacteria bacterium
AATTACCAGTGAATCCAGTCCTTTTCTGGGTCGCACTTGCACTTTTAGTCGTCGTAATTTTGATTCTTTATTGGCTCGTCAAGCTAAACGAAGCTCAACGCATCGTCACTATCAATTACGCTAAGCGTATTCATGGCAACAGCGCCTATGGCGGCATTAAATCAATTCTTCCTTTGAAGCTAATCTCTGCCGGTGTAGTACCCGTCATCTTCGCTACCGCTTTCCTATCCTTGCCAGCTCTAGTTGGTCAGCTAATCTCCAGCATCGATAAAGAGAATACCGTAGCGAAAACCGTCAGTGAAATTTTCACCATGCCAAATGCTTCCAATTTCAAAACTCTTTATCCAAATGGCATTAATGCGCGATGGTTTATCTATCCAGCCCTCTACTTCCTGCTCGTAGTCCTATTTACTTATTTCTATACTTCAATCATCTTTAACACGAAAGAAATTGCCGATAATCTTCAAAAGCAAGGTGGCTTCATCGAAGGTGTCCGTCCAGGTATAACCACAGCTAATTACCTAGAAAAAGTTATGACTCGTCTTAATCTCTTCGGCGCCCTTGCACTTGGCTTCATTGCTATGATTCCGTTCATTACCGATTATGTTGCCATCATGCTGAGTGACGCACCGATGGGTCTATCGCTTTCTGGTACCGGACTTCTTATCGTGGTGACTGTAGCCCTCGAAAGCCTCCGTCAACTTGATTCACGCGCTCTTATGGTAACTTACGACGATTATAAATAAGAAAGCTGGGTGGGATGTCTCTCGAAGTTAAATCAAAATCTAAAATCCTCATCAATCTACCATTTATTATCTTGGCTCTGATTTTTGCCATAGTCACCGCGCGTCTATATTTCTGGGAAGACCATTACTATAAATCCAAAGAAGGTAGTGAAAGAATGCTGCCAAAATCTAACCTCGATCTCGAAACCGATCAAGCTTCCGTGGATGAAACTCCGATCTCTGAAGATAAAACCAATTCCTATTCCGTAGCCTACGATAAACCACGTTTCATGAGTATCGAAAAATTAGGCGTAAAAAATGCCCGTATTTTACCAGTTGGGCTCACCGGCAAAGGCGCTATCAGTACCCCGAACAGTATTTTCGATGTAGGTTGGTACACCGGCACTCTTCCTCCACTCACTGGCAAGACCGCACTTTTTGTCGGGCACAATGGTGGACCTACCGCCTCTGGCGTGTTTAAACATTTAAACAGCCTCGTCGCTGGTGACCTGATTCAAATTGAAATGGGTGATGGCACCAAACTCACCTATCGTGTTTATGAAAACCAGACAGTAGCCCTAGCTGACGCCAATGAAAAAATGTCCGCCATGCTCGAATCACCCGTCACTGGCCAAGATTCCATTAGTATTATTACTTGCACCGGCGCCTGGTCAGATGTGCAGAAAACCTATCTCTCACGCCAATTCCTCCGCGCTACTCTCGTGCAAGAGACCACCAAGCAAAGCCAATAGATTATCAATAAACCTAATCCAACCGCAAAATTATTACCGTCTCTAAGCGTAATCTTTATTCTTGACAAAATCTACAAATAGTGATATCATATCATAATATTCTTTTTGAATATGTATTTTATATCGCACATTTCAACTTTGCAGGGAAGCAGCCAGTAGAATTCGAGGTGATTTTATGACAAGAATTCAAGAAAATGTCTACACAATACCAGAAGAAATCTTCAAGGATGAAGTTTTCAGGAAATTAGTACATACTAAAACATTTTCTAGGCTTCGTAGCCTAGGCCCAGAATGTCTCTCTGAGACAGAAAAAAAGCAAATTGCAACTCAAATTGCAGAATACTGCAAGCTACCCGAAAAACCCAAAGAAGAGGAACTTAAAGATTATTCTCGCGTTTTTTTAAAACGCACTATAGAAGTTTTTAATTACTAAACCTCTTCACCACTCCTCGCCCCAGCTCACTGGGGCTTTTTACTTTTTAATCCTCGCCCAAACTATGAAAATATGCCGTCTTTGATTGTTTGTTAGGGTCAACCCGAAGAGTCCCATCCTTTTCTGCCTGATCATAAAGATCCGCAAAAGCTATTCGCATATATTTCTCGACACTACTACGATCATATTCATATCTCCCATCCGTATCTAGATAGATATCTTTATACTCATCATAGGGATCATCATTTGTTAAAAAATTTCGGAAGGTTAATCTCCTTACACCATGATTGTCTGCAAGTTTATTAATTTCATTGAGATTTCTAATTAAACTATTGTGTACATTCTTTCGAGCACTTAGATAGGCCCTTTCATCAATTTTTTTCAGATCAAAGTCTCGCTCCGCTTCAATATGAGAACAAACTTTATCAGGTAAATCGCCCAGAATCTTCAACTGCGCATCGCGCTCTTTAGGATTTGAATTTTCCAGAATTTTCTGCTTCAAAATCTCAGTTCTTTCTTCGTAAAAATTACCCGCATACACCTCAGCCGTAACAGTGCGGTCATTCATTGAAATTCTTTCTTCACGATCTTTCTCGTATTTCGACGTATAGCAAGCATCATACTCAGCTTCTTTCATCTTGAAAAAAGCCCCACCGACTTCGTCTTCCCACTTCATGAATTCGGTTTCCGAAATCTTATTAGCTTCCACTCGCCTATCGAAAGCCTGTTCCGCACCCACATAATAACGCGCCCAGTGCCTCGTATCTTCACGTCTACGCTCAACAAACTCCTGCTCACGCTTGACGCGTTCCGCAAAACCATCGAATGCACTCGTATTTTTATTTTGACTATTAGAATTAGACAGTCTCTCCCCGGACACTTTACCTCCTTTTTTATTAATTTTAGCACCAAATTCTCAGATTTTAACCTCTTTACATTTTTAAAAATCTCTGGTAAAATAGGTAAATAATTTATGGCTAGTCAAAAGGAAGTGATCAAATTAGGCGGCACTGTCGTCGATGCATTACCAAATACTCAATTTCGAGTAGAACTTGAGAATGGTCATATTATTATTGCGCACATGAGCGGAAAAATGCGCAAAAACTTTATCCGTCTTGTGCCAGGTGACAAGGTTGAGGTTGAACTTACCCCTTACGATCTTACGAAGGGCCGTATCAGCTTCCGCCTTAAATAATATCAACCCTATTTTGGCGAACTCTGAAAAAATTTCCGCTTTTTCATTAGTACCTGAAATAGATTAACAAGGAAAGGATTTTTACACAGTGAAAGTACGTGCAAGTGTAAAGAAAATCTCCCCTGATGATATCTATGTTCGTCGCAAAGGCGTACTGCGTGTCATCAACAAGAAAAAACCTAAGAATAAGCAAAGGCAGGGTTAAGCATGGCAAGAATTGCTAGCGTAGTCATCCCTTCCGAAAAGCAAGTATGGATTGCCCTTACTTACGTTTTTGGTATCGGACGCACTACCTCAAAAGCCATCCTTGCGGAGGCCAAAATTGAGCCTACCACTCGGGTGAAAGATCTCACCGAGGCTGAGGAACAGAAAATCAACGACATTATTTCTAGCAAATATCAAGTCGAAGGTGATCTGCGTCGCCTCGTAACAAACAATATCAAACGCATTAAGGATATCAATTCTTATAAAGGTATCCGCCACAAGGCTGGTCTTCCAGTCAACGGCCAACGTACTCGTACGAACGCACGTACACGTAAGGGTAAGGCGATCGCGGTCGGTGGAACACAACCAAAAGCAGCAAGTAAAACCTAGTTAGTGGAGTAAAAATATGACAGAAGAAGTTAGAACTGAAGAAGTCAAAGTCAAAACCAAGAAAGGCAAGCGTATTGTCACTTCTGGTCAGGTCCACGTCAAGGCCACCTTTAATAACACCATCATTAGCATTTCCGACAAGAAAGGCCAAGTCCTCGCTCAGTCATCTGCTGGTGCTAACGGTTTTAGAGGTTCCAAGAAGGGTACTGCTTACGCTGCTCAAATCGCCGCTGAAAAAGCTGGTGAAATCGCCAAAAAAGATCACGGTCTGAATTCCGTCGACGTTTACGTCAAGGGTATCGGTCTCGGTCGTGATAGCGCCATCCGTGCTATCTCAGGTCTTGGCATCAAAATTGATAGTATAACCGACCAAACACCTATCGCTCATGGTGGTGTACGTCCTAAAGGAGAGAGGAAACCGTAATGGCACGAGATAAATCTCCAATTGTCAAACAAAGTCGTCGCGAGGGCTTTGCCCTAGCACCAAAAGCTCACAAAATCATGGCTAAAAAATCTGGTATTCCAGGTCAGCACGGTGATATGCGAGTTCGCGGTGGTAGTTTGTATCTTACCCAACTTCGCGAAAAGCAAAAAGTTCGTAGACTTTATGGTCTTCTCGAAAAACAATTTGCTAAATTGATGAAAGAAGCCCAAAAGGCCGAAGGTCTAACCGGTGAAATCCTTCTAGAATTCCTAGAACGCCGCGCAGATAACGTTGTTTTCCGCGCTGGTTTCGCTTCTACTCGTCGCCAAGCACGCCAACTTGTCTCTCACGGACACTTCACTCTTAACGGTCGCCGTATTGACATCCCTTCAATCCGCTTGAAGGCTGGTGACAAACTCGAAGTACGCGCTAAGTCTCAAAAGTCTGAATACTTCAAGAATCTCGACAACATCGTCGCTGCCAGTGGTGTTACTCCACTCAGCTGGATGAAGTCTGATGCTAAGAAAATGACTATCGAAATTACTGGCAAGCCAAAACGCGAAGAAGCCGAAGCAGGCATTAACGAACAACTAATCGTTGAGTATTACTCACGCTAAGGAGAAAAATGACAACAAAAGTAATTCACGAAGCAAATCTTGCAGAAGTCATCGACGTATCCGAGAACTGTGCCTCATTTGTAATCAAGCCACTTTACTACGGCTATGGTAACACTTTGGGTAACTCTCTCCGCCGCGTCTTACTCTCAAGTATTAAGGGTGCTGCAATTACTTCCTTCAGTATCGAAGGTACTACTCACGAATTCACTGCAATCGAAGGTATTCGTGAAGATGTCGTCGACATCATGCTCAACCTTAAAAACATTCGTTTTAAGAGCCACTCCGACGCTCCAGTCGAGCTTACTCTTGAAATCAAAGGCAGCGAACAATCCAAAAAAGATGGTGACGCACGTGTCGTCGCCGGCGATATTGAACTTACTAACGAAGTCGAAATCGCTAACCCAAACCAGGTAATTTGTCACATTGATGATCCAAATTACACTTTGAAGATGCGCTTCATCGTCGAATCTGGTCGCGGTTATCTTACTATTGAGCGCTCAGCCGAAGAACGCATCCACAGCGACATGATCGCCCTTGATGCTGTCTTCACCCCTGTAATTCGCGTTCGTTTCAATGCTGAAAACACTCGTGTTGGTCAAGATATCAATCTTCAACAATTGACTATCACCGTCGAAACCGATGGTACTATCACCCCACGTGAAGCTTTCGAAGAAGCCGCTGCGATTCTTGTGAATCAATACCAGGCTCTTGCTGGAAAAACTGTCGCTGACACCGCTCCAGCTCCAGGCTCCAAGAATGAACAGGAAGATGCTGGTCTGATGCTTCCAATCGAAGAATTAGGCCTTTCAGCTCGTACTGCTAATGCTCTTGTGAACAACGCAATTCACACCATCAGAGACCTCGTTGTCTTGTCTGAAACCGACCTCAAGGACCTCAAAGGCTTCGGTCAAAAGGCTCTTGATGAAGTCAAAAATAAACTTAAGGAGTTAAATATCTAATGCATCGCCACGGATATAAAGGCCGCAAGTTCGGCCGTGAAACCGACCAGAGAAGGGCTCTACTACGTGGGCTGATGTGCTCTCTGATCAAATACCAGTCGATCACCGTGACTCTAGCTCGCGCTAAAGAAATGCGCCGCTACACCGAGAAGCTTATCACCATCGCCAAAAAAGGTGGTCTCGCTAATCGTCGTCTCCTCATCGCAAGATTGGATGACATGGAAGTTGCAGACCTCTTGATGGATGTGATTGCTCCTCAAATCGAACGTGATTCTGGTTACCTCAGAATTGAACGCGCTGGCTTCCGCAAGGGTGACCACGCTGAAATGGGTACTATCTCATTTGTCGATTCTATCAACCTAACTAAGGAGGCTAAATAATGAAGACTTTTAGCCAAAAATCCGCTGAAATCAAGCGCGAATGGTATGTTATCGATGCCGCTTCTTTACCACTTGGTAAATTAGCCGTTGTCATCGCTGACAAACTTATGGGTAAGTCTAAAGTTACTTACACTCCACACATTGATAACGGTGACTACGTCATCGTCTTGAACGCTAAGAACATCCAAGTTACTGGCAACAAGATGGTTGAAAAAATGTACTACCGTCACAGTGGCTTCCCAGGTGGTCTCACCGAGCTCAAACTCGAAGAAATCATCGAGAAGAATCCAGCTTACGCCATCAAAGAAGCTGTCAAAGGCATGCTTCCAAAGAACAAGCTCGCTGACGATCGTTTAGCTCGTCTTCGTGTCTTCAATGGCGCTGAGCACACTCATTCCGCTCAAAATCCAAAGGAGATTAAATAATGGCAACCAAATATTCCTACGGACTTGGTCGTCGCAAAGCAGCTACTGCTCGCGCACGTCTATTTAAGGGTAAAGGTGAAATCACCATCAATAACAAGCCAGCTCTAGAGTATCTTTCTCTAAACAAAAGCTTGCTTGCTGAAGTGACCGATCCTTTAGCTCTCGTTAACAAGCAAAAAGAATTTGATGTTACAATCCTGGTTTCCGGTGGTGGTCTAGCTGGTCAAGTCGACGCTATCAAATTGGCTATCTCTAAGGCTCTTACCTTGGAATTCCCAGATCTACGTCCAGTCTTGAAGAAAGCTGGTCTCATCAAGCGCGACCCACGCGAAAAAGAACGCAAAAAATACGGTTTACGTTCTGCCCGCAAACGCGAACAATTCTCCAAGCGTTAATCAAAAGAAAATACTCCTCTTCTGGGGAGTATTTTTTTATGTTAAAACTCAAAGAAAAAAGCCCGTGTTTCCACGAGCTAAGCAGACATGGCTTCAAGATTGTAATTTTCCCGAAGAAACTTACTAAAATCCCGAATCCAGCAGGTCGCTAGATGCCGATAAGTCTGCGAAATGCGCACCACAATGGTTTTTGTTTCCAAAAAATCCTTGTAGACCGAGAGAAAAGTTAGTTCTGCCCCTGCACATGTACCAAGAGAATCCTCTAATAGTCGAAATTCCACCTCATCTGGTAGCTTATCTTGAATATAATTGATTGTGAAATAGCTCCACCCGAGTTCCTTACTTAGTCTGAGCTCGATACCAGCAGTTTTCGCGTGCTGACTATTGAATCTCTCAAAAAACTTTGTCATTTCTTTACGCATAAAAAATACCCCCATTCTAGGTTCTATTGTTTAACATAAGCAATCTTTATTATTATAACCCAACATAAGCGAAATCGAACAAAAAAGTAGAAAAAATCCATCAATATCCGCTATAATATAACCATGGCAGAAACTAATGAATCCGCAGTGCTTTATCAAATCAATCTCAAAAATTTGATTAAAGCTCTCAAATCACCTTCTTATCTCAAACGTTTTATTAATTACAATAAGCATATTGTATTGTATTTTGTTTTTGGCGTTCTCACTACTGTCGTCAACCTTATTAGTTTTTATATCTTTGCCGAAATTCTCCAGATTGAAACCATTCCAGCTACCATTTGGGCCTGGGTCGTTGCCGTAGCTTTTGCTTTTATTACTAATCGTCTCTATGTTTTTGAAAGTACCGCCAAAACTCACGCCGCTATCCTCCGTGAAGCAATACTCTTTTTCATTGCGCGCCTAGTTACGCTTGGCATTGAAGTCTTTATTATGTGGCTCTCCGTCGATGTTTGCGGCCAAAATAAACTTATTTGGAAAGTTATCTGTAATATTATTGTCATTATCGTAAACTATACTCTCAGCAAGGCTGTCGTTTTTTCCAGTAGCCGCACCTCCAAGCGCCTCGGCAAACGCCAAGACAAAAAGAACAATAATTAATCACCTCTTTACCTAAATAAGTAATCGAACAACCTTCAGTCTCACAAAGCGACCATCCCGCTTGCCAAAACACCCAAAAAGATGTATAATATAAACATTGTTGGGCACTTACCTACAAAGGGGGAAATGTAAAATGATGAATTTTAAACATGAGGATCTACCTTATAGAACATTAACTGCCACTGATAAGAAGTGCATAATACCTGGAATATTAGAGTGTACACCTGATGGTAGACTTACTTTTGGCCAAGTAGTTGAGCTGCATGAATCCGCAGCTACGGCTGAACGTTCATGGCGTATTAATGAGCATAAGTCTAATCATCACTTTGATGAATGTTGCAAAGAACACAATAAATATCCTAATTGCAATTACCAGAAAGCAGGCTACCACGAGGATAAAGCTGAATGGTATGCCTATATAGCCGAACTACGTCATAAGCAACATGACGCTTTTATGGAGCTCTTAAGAAATTAGCAATTTAAAGATTTTTGATTATTTAACATAATTTTAAATTTCGTATCCATCAAACCAATGCCCAATAACACGGGAGCCAGCAGGCTCCCATTTTTATCTTTCATAAAAAACTTTCTTTTTGGTTTGCGTTTTATGATAAATCTGGTATAATATATATATCACATATTTGCGCCTAAATTTTTGGCGTGCACATTAACAAGGAGGGTGTTTATGTCAGAAAATTCTGAAATTGCCGTGCTGAAAGTAAACTTATGCGAAACTAATCGCAGTATTGAGAAGGCTGAAGCGAATCTCGTTTTAATTCGTGCCGAGTACGATACTACCATTAAGCGTCACAGTGCCTTTTATGGGCCGATTGAAAGACTACGAATTCAGCTTGCCTCTGAAAATCTCAAATCCAGACCTCAGAGAAGTCTTATTGAAACGCTGAATCAGGAACTTGAAGATCTGATTAAAGAGCAAGGTGTTGTAAAGTCGGAAATCGATAGCCTT
>CALKRO010000084.1 GCA_937990205.1 uncultured Candidatus Saccharibacteria bacterium
GAAATTTAAAAAAGAACCCAAAGGAACTTTTGACGGAGCTTTAAATTTGGTATATTTAGATTAATGAAAATATTGATCGTAGAGGATGACCGAATGATTCGGGAAGGGGTGGTAGAATTTTTGCGGGAATTTAAATACGAGATGATCGAGGCGGGGGATGGACTAGAGGCGCTGAAGAAGTTTAATCATGAAATTAATTTGGTGATTTTAGATATTAAATTGCCGTCGATGAGTGGGCTAGAAGTTTTGAAAAAAGTTCGTGAAAAAAGTCGGGTGCCGGTTTTGATGATGACGGCATTTTCGGACGAAGAATCGCAGATTATGGCCTTTTCGAATTTGGCGGATGGGTTTATGGAAAAGCCGTTTTCGTTACCGGTTTTGAAAGCGCGAGTGGAAGCACTACTGAAGAAGACTTTAGGCGAGGATCTAAGAGAATTTAGTTATCAAGAGACGAAGATCGATTTCGTGAGTTTCCGAGCCGAGATAGCAGGGCAACCAGTAGAAGTGAAACCGAAGGAGCTGGAGATTTTAAAATATTTGTTCTTGAATGAAGGGCGAGTTCTCAAGAGGGAGCAAATTATCGAAAATGTCTGGAAGGAAAGTGAAGAAATTCCGTTTGATCGAGTGATTGATGTCTATATTAAGGAACTAAGAAAAAAATTAAAACTGGATTGTATTTATACGGTGCGCGGGGTGGGGTATAAATTGGAGCGAGAATGAGAAGAATTTTCTGGAAGGGATTTTTCAGGGTTTTGATACTACTACTTGGGGTAGTGATAATCATTCACGGTGGGATATTTTTCGCGCTGCCGAAATCTTATTTGGAAGAAAAAACAAAAGAAATTAGACAAACGGCTTCGGATGTGACAAAAAATTTAGCCGGTAAAAATCGTGAATATGTGGAGCAAGCTTTGGATTTTTATTCCAGGAGTGGTGAGATTAAAGCTTACTTAAAAACGCAAAATGCGGAGAATGAGATGAAAGTTTCGGAGCTTTTGTCGGTGGATCGGACGAGCGAAAATAACTCGGTGATTATTGAAGAAAAAAGCGTGAAGCTCTTAAACGAAGAAGAGGCCTTGGTGCAGTTTGTTTCGACGGCAAATTTAGAAAAGGATGCGATTGATTTGAGCTTGAGGTTTTTACCGGTGACATTACTGGGATCGGTGGTGCTGTCGCTGGTGGCGGCGGGGTTTTATGCGAGGCAGGAAACCTTAAGAATGAAGCAAGTGAATTTTGAATTTTTGCGTGGGGCTTCGCATGAATTGAAAACGCCACTGACTAGCTTGAAGATTGTTTTAGAAAATATGCAATTTAAAGTAGGGAAATATAAGGACCGGGATTTTTATTTGGAAAAATGTGGGGAAATGGTGGATGAACTTGACGCGGGAATTCGAGAATTGCTCTTGATGTCGAAGATGGATAGTTTCGAAAAATCTGAATGGATAAAAATCTCAGAGGTAGTCGAGGAGTCCTTGAGGCGAAATCAGATTATGATTGCGGAGAAAAATCTGCACGTGCGAATTGAGGTGGGAGGGCAAAAAATTTGGCTGAATCGGATGGCTTTATCGATGGTGCTAGCGAATTTAATCGGCAATGCGGTGAAGTATGCGGAGGAGGATGGTAGGATTTCTATGCAAATGCGAGATGAAGCACTAGAGATTAAAAATTCTTATAAGGCGGGCGCCAATGAGCAGAGCGGAAGTGGTTTGGGGCTTTACATTGTAAAAAATTTATTGAAACGATATGGTTTACAATATGAAATCTGTGACACGAAAAAGAATTTTAGTTTTAAAATCGATTTTGGAACTTTAAAAAAGAAAAAACCCTTGCACAAACAGGGGAATCACGCTATAATGTGAGGTAGTGGATTCGTAGCTCAGTTGGTTAGAGCGCTGCCCTGTCACGGCAGAGGTCGCGAGTTCGAGTCTCGTCGGATCCGCCAGAATAAAGCCCTTCGGGCTATTTTTTGTGGTTTAGAGAATTTTTTCAACGATGAATTGAGTGGCGAGGGGCTTTAGTTCGCTGAGGGTTTTTTCGTCGTCGATAGTATAGCAAAGAACTGGATGGTTGACCTTGAATTTTTGGATAGCAGGTCGGTTCAACATAGTTTGATTGACGCTAAGAAAATCTGGTTTAACGAAGCGCCAAATTAGAGGGTTATTGACGAAGAAATCATATTTCTTGGCAAGATCAGAATCATCAGAAAGGAGCAGCCCGACGGGAATTTTAGGATGATGCTTCTTAATCCAGTGGACGATGCGGGGATCGAAACTTTGGAGGTAAATTTTTGGGTCACGATAACTTTTGAGATATTTTTCGAGCGCAGTGAGCACGGTTTTACCGAAGAGGGGAATGTCAGAATGCTCGGTGGTTTTTAGCTCGATTAAGATGGGAACTTTGGCATGAATTAAATCTAATACCTCGGAAAGTTCAGGGATAGTTTGATTGGTGGAAACACCATCGGAATTAATAAGTGGAAGTTTTTTAAGAATATAAAGACCAGTATCTTCAAGATTGTAAGATTTTTTAGTCATCCGTAGAGTATCGTGGTCATGAAAAACTGCGAGCTGGTGGTCTTTGGTAAGATGGATATCCAGTTCGATGGCATAATTCGCGAGCAGGGCGCGCTTAAATGCAGAAAGAGAATTTTCGGGAAAATTCTTGGCGCCTTGGTAAGTCCCGTGCATGCCGCGATGAGCGATGAGGTCCGAGATGAGGCTCTTCATAACCTCATTATACATTAAAGAAAAAATAATGTATAATGTCTCTATGCCATTGTAGCTCAGTTGGTAGAGCAGCTCATTCGTAACGAGCAGGTCACAGGTTCGATCCCTGCCAATGGCTCCATTTTTTTATAAATCTGGTGTGAGCCAGTTTTTTGTTGATAAAAATATGGATGTATCGTCGAATTAATTGAATCTAATTAAACCTGTGAAAGAAATTCAATGGCAGAATTGGCGGCAATGGCACCGTCGGAAGAGGCGGTGACGAGTTGGCGGAAATTTTTGGAACGACAGTCGCCGGCGGCGAAGAGACCAGCGAGATTGGTGGCACATGAATCATCGGTGATAATGAAACCTGATTGATCGAAAAGCAGGAGGCTGCGCAGATTACTGTTCTGAAAAATTTGAGTGAGAGAAGAGAGGCGGCCGATTTCGACGAAGAGGCTGGAAACGGGAAGGACTAGTTGATTTTTTAAGATGAGGGAATCGAGAAGATTGTCTTCATTGGCATGACAGGCGAGAATTTCTTGATCATAGAGAATTTCGATATTGGCGGAATTTTTAATTTGTGAAACTAGGGCTTTTTCAGCGGTAAAATGGGAACGGCGATGAATGAGGAAAACTTTTTGCGCAATATTAGAGAGATAGGAAGCGGCGAGAAGGGCGGAATTACCGCCACCTACGACAGCGACAGTCTGATTTTGGTAAAAGGCGCCGTCACAAGTGGCACAATAGGAAATACCATGGCCGATGAGTTCAGATTCGTTGATGAGATTGAGGCGACGTGGGGTGGTGCCGGTAGCGAGAATCACGGATTTAGCGGTATAAGTTTGGTCGCCGGTTAAAGTGAAATGAGTGGCGGTTTTTTCGAGGTGATTAATTTTATCGTAAGTAAGAGAAAGACCGAGGGATTTTAATTGTTGATAAATTTGTTCGGAAAGTTCAGGGCCACTAACTTTGGCGAAACCGGGATAATTTTCGACGACGGGGGCTTCTAAAATTTGTCCGCCGTAGCCGGCATTTTCGAGCAAGAGGACTTTTTGATGATTACGTAAAAGATAAAGGGCGGCAGTCATGCCAGCGATACCAGCGCCAATGATGGCGACGTCATAAAGTGAGGTGGAGTTTTCGTTCATAAATATATTATAGCGTAAGCAGGAAAGAATGTCGCATACCTTTTTTCGGACCGCTCAAGGGGGAGAGAACG
>CALKRO010000085.1 GCA_937990205.1 uncultured Candidatus Saccharibacteria bacterium
TATCAATAATATATGTGGAAATTTTTTATCACCAAATTCATGAAATATCATATTCAAAAAACCTCCACCACCTTCGCCACTAAAAACGCCATCACATTAAAGATCACAATCGTTGCACCGGTCGGAGTGGCCACAAAATACGAAAAGATAATCCCCATTACCATACAAAACACCGAAACTACCACCGAGGTAAAAACCACCGCCTTAAAACTTTTCACCACCTGCATCGCCGTCACCGTCGGGAAAATAATTAAACTTGAAATCAGAAGCGCCCCCACCAGTCGCATCCCCAGTACCACCACCACCGCGCACAAAATCGCAAAAATTGTATTTAATCGCTCAGTTTTCAGCCCAATCGATTTGGCAAAATTCTCATCAAACGTCATCACGAAAATCTCATGGTATTTCACAATAAAGAATAAAATCACCGCAAGTGAGAAGATTATCCCCACTACCACATCGAAATCATCTAGTGCCAGGATACTGCCGAATAAATAATTATTAATATCCGTATTCACCCCCTTTACCACCGATATCACCAAAGTTCCCACCGCCAGTGCTCCCGCCGAAAGCATCGCAATCAAAGCATCCGCGTTCACCTTGCTCTTCTGATTCACCTGCAAAATCAAAATCGCCGCCAAAATCACTATCGGTAACGCAAATTGCAGTGGCATTATGCCAATCACCGTCGCAATCGCAAAGGCGCCAAATCCCACATGCGAAAGCCCATCGCCAATCATCGCCTTACGCCTCAAAACCAAGGACACTCCGATCAGTCCTGCTGTCACCGCTAGTACCACCCCCACCACCAAAGCCTTCACCATAAATTGGTATTGCCACATTTCTAGAAACTTTTCCAAAATTCCGTTCATCGCCACCTCCTATTTCCCCTCACCTTCGTCATGGTCATGACGATGAATTCTTTTCACGTATTCTTCCGTAGTTTCCATCGTCGCCACCCCGTCCGCTAGCGCCAAAATTTTATTTCCCACCAAATTCTGATGATCGAGATCATGTGTAATCATCACCACCGTGATTCCCTGCGCATTTAATTTCAAAAGCTCTGTGTATAATTCCTTCTTCGATTTCGAATCCAAATTATTTCCCGGCTCATCCAAAATCAATAATTTCTTCGTCGCTACTACCGCCCGTGCTAACCAAACTTTCTGTCTCTGTCCACCCGAAAGCTCCGCAAAATGTTTCTTCAACATTTTTTTCATCCCAAATTTCGCGAGCGCTTCCTCACATTTTTTCTTATCGCTTTTCGTATAAAAAATCCCCCGCTTCTGATTGAGTAGTCCACTTAATACAATCTCTTCCACTGTCGCCGGAAAATTCGGCGTTACTACTATCTCCTGTGAAATATAGCCAATCTCCTTCCGGCTCATCCCGAGAAACTCCACGCTTCCTGCACTTGGTTCTATCAAACCTAAAATCGTCTTAATTAAAGTGGTTTTTCCGGCCCCATTACAGCCAACCAAGCAAATAAAATCTCCCGCCAAAATTTCAAAATTAATCTTCCGAAATACTGGCGTTTTCGCGTATTCTACGCTCAATTTTTTTACTGCAATGATTGGCTGTTTTTCCATAAAAATCCTATTTACTTAAAGCCAATAGATTACGCTTCATCAAATCTACGTAAGTCACACCCTTCGAAAAATCATCCGCCGTCACATTATGTGCCGAATGTAATTCCAAAACTTCTGCGCCCGTATCTTTACTTACGGTTTCCGCAATCTTGCCATTCGAAAGTTCAATCTTGTAAATTTTCTTCACTTTATCTTGTTTTACTTTATTAATCAAAAAACTAATTGTCTTCGCACTAGCCTCAGTTTGTTCTGAGCAGCCCGAAAAAGCCGCCGCATACTTCAAGCCAAATTCATCAGCAAAATAACGGAACGGAAAACGATCCGCCACTACGATTTCTGAGATTTTACCATCAATTGCTTGATGCAAATCCTTATCTACTTGCGCAATCTCCGCCACATATTTTTCGGCATTATCATCAATCTTATTTTTCTCCGCGGCATCAATTTCTGAAGCCACTTCTGCGATTTTCTTCACGATTTCCATCGCCTTTTTTGGACTCGTCCAGACATGCTCATCGATTTCTGGACCTTCTTCTTCCTCATCATGCTCGTGCTTATACTCATGCGATTCGTGGTCATGGTCGTGATCGTGGTCGTGGTCGTGATCATGATCATGTTCATCCTCATCTTCCATTCCTTCCACGATTTCTTCTTCTACCGTCGACACAAGATCAACTAGTTTCACGACATGGGTCTTTTTCGTGTCTACGTCCTTCAAAATTTTCTCCACCCAAGTGTCGGAATCTCCCCCCACATAGATAAACATATCCGCATTTTTAATATCAATAATATCCTGCGGCGTTGGCTCATAGGTATGGGTTTCCGCCCCCGGCTTCACCAACATTTTTGTACTGATATTCGTATTTTTTGTCACCGCCCTGGCAAAATCATAGCCCGGAAAACTGGTCGACACTACTGAATACTTTTTTTGTTCAAACTTTTCTCGGTTTAATACCAAGAAAGCCAATAATCCCACCACCAAAACTAGGCCGAAAATCGCCCATAACTTTTTCAAATTTTTCATTTTTACTCCTTATTCTACTATTAAAATTCTGAGTAAAAAATTTAATTAATCAAACAATTCCCCCGTGAAATTTCATTCACTCCACGTTTATCTAAAAGTCTCAAATGAAAAATCCGAAACAAACATCGCGCACAAATCGAAAACCTTGGCAAACCACTGAAAATGCGAGAAGTCTTATTTTCACTTCCGCATTCCACCGCATGTCCGCAAATTCGACAATGGTGCATTTTAGCCTCTTGGTGGTTCGCCTTCCGGCTCGTTTAGTAATTTCTTTGACTTAATTTCGTAGCGCTTGCCGTTAATTGGTGAAACATAATAATCTTCATTCAAGAGATTCACAAACATCGTCAAATCCTTATCATCCATCATAATAATCGCGCCGTCATCATCGGTCATAAGTTCGAGTTTCATCTCGTCCGCGTAATCCACCAATTGTTTTTGCGACATCTGCTCTTCGATGTTCATGTCTTGCAACTTCTTCACCAATGGTTTTTTATCCATCAAAAGCGCATTCAAAGTCAAACCTTCCGCAAACGAAAGCTTGTATTTTTCTTCAATCTCCTTCGCCTTTGCTTCCGCCAACATCTGCGACTTAAAATCGTACTGGAAAAGATTTTCAAACTTCGTCTGATTAAAAATCACCACCGATCCATCGACAAAGGCCACCTGATTATCGTCTGGCATCTTCAAAGCCACCTCCGCCGAGAACGGCTCAAAACTTTCACCATTCAATTCCCAAGAAGTTTTCGCGCTCAAAGCTGAGGCTGCGGAAATACCCTTTGCGATATAGAAAACTTTCGTTCCATCATCACCACCTGGATAAGAAAACTTCGCGATAATTCCCTTCATCTTCTTAAATTGGTGTTCATTATCCGTGAAATAGTCGATATCCTTATATTCTTTTTCGATCAAATTCAGTAGACTTTCCGCGCGAATTACTTTCGAAAGATCTGTGCGATAAATCACTTTATCTTCACCATCTGATTTTTCATATTCACGGCATTCCAGACCTTTTTCCGCACCCGAAATTACATAAGCGATCGCTTCGCCCATAAACATCTGCTTCACCGAATTAGTTAATTTTTCAGAATAGCGAATTTTAAATGGTGTGTAGTTTTTATTAAACAAAAATAGTTCACACGACACATTGTTTTTCACTTCATCGAGTTCGTTCGCCCACAAAAATACATCAAAATCATTCAATTTTCGAATTTCAGAGTTCGTAATTTCAGTCTTTTCGGAATCCATATCACCTCACTATTTTTCTATTAGTTTAGCACACTTTTACTTCGCGGTTTCGCCGTAAGTATCTTTTACCACCAAATCCGGCAAAATATTTAAGTCCATCATCAAAACTTCAATGCGATTTCGTATTTCTTCGGCCTCTGATTCATTTTCCAAAACCGCCTCGAACTTAATATACGATTTTCGACCATGCTCAATCTGATCAAGATAAATCGTAATTCCGTTCTCTAGTACCACTTCTTGACGTGTTCTCGAAACTTCTGATTGAATAATCAGCCCCATCTGCAATAAAATATTCGCCGCTTCTGCGTAACTTGAAACCAAAGTTTCGTGCACCAAATCAATTTTCGATTTTTCGAGATGCCTCTTACAAATCAGGCTGTAACGCGCTGGGCGATCCACTGCCTTCACGTCCATCCTTAGAATCATTCTGGCAAAATTATTGTGTTCTTCGTAATTTCGTGGCACAAAAATTCGCGAGTGTTGCCAGTACATTGGATCAAAATCATAACCCAAATTCATCAAGCGATTCTCTAACTTATCGACATCCTTAACTTCTGCTTTAACAATAATTTTTTTCATTCTTCACTCGTTTCCACCGTTAAAATTTCTAGACCCGGAAAGCTTGTATTTTCTCGTGCCTTATTCGCCCACTCATCAGCTAGCTCATTCTCTGCCGTTCCATTATGGCCACGCACCCAGACCAATTTCGCGTTTGCTTCCCTGTAAGCTTTGAACACTTTTTTTACTAAACTCAGATTTTTAATTGGACCGCTCTTTTTCTTCCAGCCATTCTTTTCCCAAGCTGGCGCCCATTTCGTTAAAACATTAATCCAAAATTCTGAGTCAGTCCAAATTTCCGCTTCCTCACCCGCTAACACCTTAAGAGCTTCCAGAATCGCCGAACCTTCCATCCGGATATTTGTCGTCAAATCTTCTCGCCCCATCGCTACCGGTTTTTTGTCTTCAATTACAGAAAATCCCCCCGGTCCCGGATTCGGTGACGCACTTCCATCTGTCCATAATTTTCTCATTTTGCCTCTATTTCTGAATTTGCGACACCAATTGATAAATCGGCATAAGCACACCGGCGATAATTACCGCCACCATCAAAGCCATAATCACCAACATAATTGGTTCAATCAATGTCGAAATTGTATTAATTTGCTGATCTAATTCGTCTTCGTAGACGTTCGCTGCCTTACCCAGCATTTCATCAATTTTACCAGATTCTTCACCAATTGCCGCCATTTGTGGCAGTAATGGCAAAATATAATCTAGTTCCTTCAGCGATGCCGATAGTGTCTTACCCTGCTTCACTTTTTCCGAAACTTCCTTGATTTCTTCTTCCATCACCAAGTTATTAATTGCTTCTGCTGAAATTGCCAAAGTATCCTGAATCGACACGCCCGTCGAAAGCAAGTTTTCCGCCGTGCGCGCAAAACGTCCATTATACAGACGCCAAAACATCGATTTAAAAACCGGAATATTTAATTTAATCCTCGCCAAAATATGTCGTCCGCTATCCGTACGCACGAATTGGAAGACAAAGTAAATCATAAGGCCAATCACAATCGTCACCAGCCACCACATATTCACCAAGAAGTTCGTTTGCTCCACTAATAACTTGGTAATCAACGGCAAATCCTTCCCCAGGTCATGATAAAGTTGTTGCACCTGTGGCACCACTGCAATCACCATGAAGATTAACACCGCAATAATTACCGCCAGCACAATCGCCGGATAAGTCAAAGAGTTTTTAATTCGCATCACCATCGCATGGTCTTTTTCTTGCTGGTCAGCTAGTCGCCTCAGAGATTTATCCAGCGTACCAGAAGATTCACCAGCCTTAAGCAGTGCTAGATAAATTCGGTTAAATACATCTGGAAATTTCGCACAAGCTTGAGTCAAACTTTTACCTGCTTCCACGTCCGCCAAAATCGATTCCGTAATGCGACGCATTGGCTTACTTTCCGTCTGTTCAATCAAAACTCTTAAAGA
>CALKRO010000086.1 GCA_937990205.1 uncultured Candidatus Saccharibacteria bacterium
CCCGCCAGCTGTGAACGAATTTGTGGTTGTTGTTCGGCTGGGAACACGTCAATCATACGGTCCACTGATTGCGCTGCTGAGTTGGTGTGCAAAGTCGCAAACACCAAGTGACCAGTTTCCGCAATCGTAATTGCTGCGCTAATCGTCTCAAGATCGCGCATCTCACCGAGTAGCACCACATCCGGGTCTTCACGTAGAGCCGACTTCAAAGCTCGACTAAACGAATAGGTGTCATAATGCACTTCACGTTGTGCCACCAGACTTCGCTTCGATTTATGGGTAAACTCAATCGGATCTTCAATTGTCAAAATATGCACCGATTTTTCACTGTTAATCTTATTAATAATTGCTGCCAGTGTTGTCGGCTTACCAGAACCGGTCGGGCCCGTCACCAAAACCAAACCACGTGGATAATCCGCAAAGCCCGAAATCACTTGTGGCATACCTAATTCTTCAATCGTTGGCATCTTGGTTGGAATCAAACGAAATGCTGCCGCGAGGTGTCCTTTTTCATTAAAAGCGTTCACACGAAAACGTGCAATCTCGCCAAAAGCAAATGAATAATCGAATTCTTTATCCTTCGCCAAAGTTTCACGTTGCATTGAATCTAGTGTCGAGAAAATCAAAGTATCGACAATTTCCGTGGTCAAAATCGGCGTGTTTGGAATTGGTACCAGTGAGCCATCAATACGTAAGATTGGTGGCAATCCCACCTGAATATGCAAGTCCGAAGCCCCGTGCTTGATACAAGCCTCTAATAATGTTTCAATTTTCACCGAAGTTGGCACGGCAGTTGGTGATGAAGCGGCTGCGGCGGCCTGTGCTGCGGCTGCTGAACGTACGCTCGTCTGTGCTTGATTTTCTTGCATATTTACCTCTTATCTTTATTTTACCATAAACTTTTTTATCTTCACTACGCCAAATCTGATGCCACGCGGTTCACTTCACTTACGGTCGTCACCCCAGTCAGCGCCTTCAACATTCCGTCTTGTCGCATCGTCAAAGTCCCTTTTTCTTTCGCGAGCTGCATAATCTCTGAAGACGTCGCCCGTTTCACAATCATCTTCTGAATATCATCATCAATCTCAATCGTTTCATAAAGACCGGCACGCCCCTTATATCCACCTGGTGTTTCCCTTTCATCAATCCCCCGCATCATCGAATAGCCATTCGGGTTTACTACCGGCAGCCCCGGATAACCCAAATCTTCCGACACCATCGCCACCTGTTCCTGACTTTGTGGCAATAATTTCGCCACCAAATCATTAATCTGCTTGGTTTCCATTTCCGTGGAATGCACCACTTCTCGTTTCGGCGCCACACGCCTCACCAAACGTTGACCGATCACCGTGTTTAAAGTTGAAGCCAAAAGAAATGGCTCAATTCCCATATCGAGAAGCCTTGGCAAAATACCTGCCGCCGAGTTAGTGTGTAATGTCGAAAACACTAAGTGTCCAGTTAGCGATGCCTGCACGGCTAGGTTCGCCGTTTCCGCATCACGAATTTCTCCCACCATTACTACATCCGGGTCCTGACGCAAAATACTACGTAAACCCGCCGCAAAAGTCAGGCCGGCATCCACATTCACCTGAATTTGGTTCACGCCGTCCATCTTATATTCGACCGGATCTTCTAGGGTCACGATGTTAATTTTGTCCGATTTAATTCTTTTAATCAAAGCATAAAGTGTGGTCGACTTACCAGAACCGGTCGGACCAGAAGTTAGAATCATACCATTCGGGCGCTCAATTCCCCGCTGCACCATCGCCAGCGCATGTCCCGTCATACCCATCTGTTCAATGTCAAGCGTCGTACCACTCTTATCCAAAATACGAATCACCACCTGCTCACCCCAAATCACTGGTGACACCGCGATACGTAAATCGATTTCCGTGCCTTCCACCGACACTGTAAACTGACCGTCTTGTGGTACGCGGTGTTCATCAATTTTCAAGTTCGCTAAAATCTTAATTCTTGAAACTAAAGCTGGCTCAATCGATTTCGGCAATTCCATCACCTTACGCAACACACCATCGATACGACAACGTACTACTAGTGCCGCCTCTAGTGGTTCGATGTGAATATCCGAAGCCTTTGTCTTCGTCGCATAATCTAAAATTGTAGTCAAAGCTTTCGAAATCGGCGAATCCTGTGTAATAGTTTTTACGCTCGAAGAATTCGCGTCTTCCTCGTCACTACTTTTAACCGCTTTTTCAACCGCCCGAAAATCACCCTGATACTGAGCAATCGCACTTTTAATTCCTGCTTCGCTAGCCACCATGCCGCGAATTTGCTTCTGCGTCAAAGTCGAAAGATAATCAATCTGCTGCACATTCGACACATCCAGCATCGCCACATAAAGCACCCCATTTTTCTCCCCTAGTGGCACCACCATCAATCTCGACACCACATCATAAGGCAGTAAAGTCAAAATCTCGCGATCCATTTTCACGTTATGCAGACTCACATACGGCACATTCATAATTACCGCCGTGGCATGCGAAATTGTTTCCGCGTCGCAAATTTTTTGCGCCACTAAATTGGCCAGTAGTGGCTGCTTACGTTTTTCTGCCTCTTCTACTACTCTTTTTACATCCGACTCAAAAACCAACCCTTCTTTAATCAAGAGCTGAATTACTTTTTCTTGCGAGTCATGTGTAAACAAAATCTTTTCCTTTAATTTTCTTTCTTAGTTTCCGAAGTTTTATCTTCTTCGGCTTCTTCTTTTTTCTTTTCTGCGTCTTTCTCTTTCTTTTCTTCTTCTGCTGCGGTTTCTGGCGTAGCACGACCACAGGCCACCAATTCGGCGCGGTCCAAAATTCCGTTACAACTACCCACGTAAACTTCTACCGTTGGATTAATCGCATCCACGTTGAAGACTTCCGGATCAGGACTTGTCAAATCTGCCGTAATTTTACCAATCGTCTTATGTTTCAAATAACGTGTATCTGGATCACCCAGCAAGAAACTACAAGTGATAAATGTTAGTAAGACCCCCACGCTCGCTACAAAAGTTACCGTGAAGATGTCTGAACGTCTCATTTTTCGTCCTCCTTTTCCTGCTTTTTCTTTTCTTCTTCCGCCTGCTTCTTGGCTTTTTCTTCTGCCTTCTTCTTTGCTGCCGCGTCTGCCTTATCTTTCGACTCTTGTGTACGAGCTTTACCCGAAGCATAAACTGTCGAATCTTTTTCACGCACCGCCGCACCCTTCGTGTAGTAAGCCGCGCCCTGCGCCGTTAATTCAAGTCTCGAAGATTTGGTAGTTAAATTCGAACTCCATTTAATCTGCGCACTTTCAATATTGAATGAACGAATGGATTTTTCCAAATTCGATAACA
>CALKRO010000087.1 GCA_937990205.1 uncultured Candidatus Saccharibacteria bacterium
GGCCTAGAACTTTTACAGGAGGAGAATATATGAATATATTTGATAGTACCGTTACTAGTTGGCTGAAGATTTTTGGAAGTATAATCTTCATGTTGTTATGCCTGAGTGGTTATCGTTATGGACTGCAGATTGCGGCCGCGGGATTTATGATTTTGGCAATTAAATTCTATGATAATTCATTAACTCTTAATGATAAACTCAAGAAAAAAGGCATTGACTTAAGGCAAATGTATATATGTGGAATTGTTTGTGGGTTAACTTCTTGGATTTCGTTTTTTTATTTAAAGAAATCTGATGGGTTTATGTCGATCGTATATTTTGCTATTATTGTTTTGGTTATAAATGCAATCGGCGATTGGTTAGCATACAAGAAAAATATTAAAAATGCTAAGGATGAAGATATGAAAGAAGATTTTATATCAAGTTCTCTGATATTTTTAGAGTTAATGCCAGCTTTGATGTTGGTTATTATGGCATTTGGTCCTTATGTATTTGTGCTAGTATCGATTATGTCCATAATTATACTATTTACTCGAACAAAACAACGCAGTATGGAATATACTTGGTAACTTCGAAGCACCCCTTTAATTATAAATCCCCTCGAGAGAGGGGATTTTTGCTGACTGCTATTTCAGGTAAAATATGTTATAATATATAAGATACTTCTTGTCAGTATTGACAGGATAAAATGAAGGCTGAAAAGTCTTTGTACTTTCACAAGGAGGAGAAAATATGAAAAGCAGAAATGTACCTAAGAATAACGAATGGCTTATTGTGTGTATCTATATTGGATTATTCATATTGGGGGTGAGTGGATATTCTTATGGAATCAAGTTTGCGGCTCTAGGTTTTTATATTATGTCTATTATGGGGTTTCTTGAAGTAACGAGTAGGCCTTCAGAAGAGATTATGGCATATAATAAAAAAGAAGCCAATCTTGACCAAATGGTAGGTTCCATGACTTTATGGCTACTGATATTCTTATCAGGAAGTAAAGGGATTAGAAATGTGATTTTTGTTATATTTTTATATGTCGCGTTATATCAGATTTTATTTATACGTCCAAAACATAAGGTAAGGGAGCTTAAGCTATTATTATGCGTCGGTACGGGTATACTTCCAGGATTTTTATTAATGGTAATCGTATTTAATAATCCATTGATAAAAATTTCTATAAGTTTATTAACTTCGTTAATTGCAATTGTCGCTATGATACGACTGTTTATGGAAATAAATGAGGGGATAAAAAGGTGTATGGATGAGCTGTAATTTACTTCTTGAATATTAAATTGAATCCCCTCATTGAGGGGATTTTTTATTGGTTAGGATTAAAAAAGGACCTCCTTAACAGGGGTCCTTTTTAGGTTTATGCATTGAATAAATTATTTGTTCAATGATTTGTGGCAGAGCCACCAGTCTTCACAGGTGAATTCGCCGGCCTTAGCAGCAGCTAGGCGTTCTTTGATGGTTGCAACATCTTTGGCTGGTGGAACAATAACGTCAGCACCGAAGAGCTCGTTGTTTGGCCAGTTGGCAGGAAGAGCAACTTGGTGTTCTTCTGAAGTTTGGAGACCTTTAACCATGCGGAGAATTTCATCCATATTACGGCCAAGTTCTTGTGGGTAATAGAGAATTGAACGAACTTTGCCTTCTGGATCGATGACGAAGACGGCACGAACGGTGTTGGTATCGTGGTTTTTACCTGGGTGGATAAAACCAAGTCGACCTGCGACTAGGCCAGTGTCGGCAATAATTGGGAATTCGATTTCGGTATCAAAATGTTCTTTGATCCATTCGGTCCACTTGATGTGGGAGAAAACCTGGTCGACAGAAAGACCGAGAAGTTCGGTATTCATGGCGCGGAATTTGTCGTAATTCTTTTGGAAAGAGACGAACTCGGTGGTACAAACAGGGGTGAAATCTGCTGGGTGACTAAAAAGTACGAGCCATTTGCCAGCATAGTCACCTGGAAGGGTTTTTGGGCCATGAGTGGTTTGGACTTGCATAGTTGGTAGCATTTCGCCAATCAGAGGGATGTGTTGGATTTCATTATCATTCATAAAAATTTATCCTTGTTAAGGTTTTTAGATATTTGGTCGGGAAGACCCCTAATTTTATTATCAAAGTTGTGCCATTGGCACGGGAAATCATTTTCAAGGTCATACGACCATATATTTATTTTAACATAAAAATTTTTTATTAATACACTCGTTTCGTTGTATGGGCGAATTACAATATTTACCGATTGTTTATAATCGGGCTTAATAATGGAATGGTAGCTTCAATTCATTGCAAGTAGATTAGTTCATGTCAAAAATACGCCAAATCTGATATAATAATAGCATGGGCAAAAACGAAAGAATCTTGAAATTTACCGAAGCAAATCTTCATCTTGAGGGTATGCATTTAGATTCTGATGAAAAACAAAAAATTATGAATTGCTTAACTGAAAAAACTAGTTTTGATAAAGAAGTTAAAAAGCTTGTCACCTACTATAAAGAGGCTACCATCTAATGTTTATTCTACTTTCTTATGAATGTATTACCATAATTAAATCTCAGAGGAGGATAATAAAATGCAGAATTTTGAACTAACACCGAAAGGTAATAGTGGTAAAACTGGTTGGGGTGTCGTTGAGGCAATGGCAGGTAAAATGCCGGGCCAAGAGAGCCTAGACAACGACGATGGCGATGCGATGGTAAACTTAAGTGGAAGAAAATACCAGTCTATCCAAACTATAGCGGAAACTATAACTGCAGAGAATACAAGAGAATATGGAGCCGACCGCAGAAGAAAAAACTATCAGATGTTGCTTGAGAAAGATAAAGATTTGGCAGGCTTGTATAAAGATGTTTTAACCGAATTTCCAGAACTATCTAATGTGGAACTAATAAATTTTGATACCAGACGAGAGTCGCCAAACGGTAAGCCTAACGCATTTTTTAACACACTCATCAAAAAAGATGGGCAATACCGACCAGTTGTAAAATTCAACTTTGATGAGCCTGAAGTGTATTTTAGTGGTAGAGAGGGAGAAGGTGATGCCATTTCGCTCGCCCAGGATGTTAAAAAAATCGCTTTAAGTGTGGGTGTCGATGCTAATGATGCTCTAAAAAACAAGAAATTTATGACATCATTTTTATTGCTCCACGAACTTGGACATGCCCTAGACTATAAACGTAACTATCTTGATAAGACTGGTGGAAATATTGCAGAGGCTGTTGTTTTGAATAGAGAAAGTCGTCGTAGAGACGAGATGACTATGCCGATGCCAGGAGCAGTGGAAGCAAAACAAATGACGGCTGAAGAAAAAAAGGAGCTGGAGCGAAGATTTTCAAAGAGATGGGCAAGTATGGGGATTTATGATACTGAACATATGAATATTGTAAGTAAGAGAAAATACCGAGAAATGCATTGTGAACGGATGGCAGATGGTTTTGCTAAAAATTATGTATTAAACCATTATGGAGAATTCTTTACTCAAGCAGAAAATCCTACTGATGGAAGACTTGGAACAAAATTCGAGAAATCAATAAAAATGGGTGAAGATTTTGCGGAAGTACTGGGAATGGAAGAAGGTACAAGAGTAAGATTTACTTTAATTAGCAGGCCAGAAGGAGTTCAAGGTTCTGTTAAAGAGGGGCAACAGATAGATGGGTATTTAGGCAAGTCGGCAACGCTTGGGGAGAAGATGGCTTTACAAGAAACTAATGACCCTAAAAATCCAGGTTGGAGAAAATATGTATCTGGTGGAGTAGAAAGCGTATCCGTGATACCTCACGCCATACTACGTAAAGATACTAACGGCAATGAATACAGAGCAATAAATAATGAAGTGCGGTTTACTGATAAAGATGGACGGATCTATAAAATAGAAAAAGCACGAGACCAAGCCAAAAGAATTGACGGAAGTAGAACGGAGATGCTTGAAGACTTAAACCAGGTGCTTGGGCTAAAAACTGGCAGTGAAATTCAGCTATTAAAGCGAAAGATCGCAAGTCGTGATGCGTCTCCAATACAAGAGGGTGAGTTAATAATGGGGCGGCTTACGACAGATGGTATCAGACTTGGTGGAGTGGAAATGATTACAGATGACGGAAAACGATTAAAGACTTCCTTCATTGATGATATTTACAGGGAGTGGAAGACGTTTTATATTGATACTGCTACGTCTACTTACGAGGTGATACCTGTTCGTTCATAAAAACTTTTATTTTATCACTCACTTCGTCGTCCGGGCGAACTACGTTTTCGCCTAACCGGCGGTAGCGAGAATAAAAAATAATCCCGAAATATGGGATTATTCAATAATTTTGGCTCCCCCGGTCAGGCTCGAACTGACAACCTCGAAGTTAACAGCTTCTTGCTCCACCATTGAGCTACAGGGGATTGTTCTTTAATTATAACGCAGATAATTCATTCTATCAAGAGACAATGTTATAATTTAATAAAGAAGAGATTGAGGTGCAATGTTCAGAGTTTCAGATTTGACGGTGGCGATTAAGAAAAATCAGCAAGTGGTGCTTCGGGGGGTGAATTTTGAGATTTTGCCGGGAGAAACTTTGGTACTTAAAGGAAAAAACGGTTCTGGTAAATCGACACTGTTAGGAGCGATTATGGGGGATCCACGATATGAAATTTTGAAGGGAGAAATTGAATTTTGTGGAGAGAAAATTCAGAGTTTAAGTACTGAGAAACGAAGTCTTCTCGAGATGTTTTTGAGTTTTCAGACGCCGCCGGAAGTAAATGGAGTTTCTACGACAGAAATTGTGCGAACTGGATTAATGGAACGTGGTGAAAAAATGCGGCTCGATGAGGTGCGTAATGGCCTGATGGCAAATCAAAAGCTTTTGGGGCTTCCGATGTTTTTTATGGAGCGTGAATGTGGGGTGGGAATGTCTGGAGGAGAAAGGAAAAAGAACGAGATTTTACAGATGTTGGCTTTGAAGCCAAAATTTTGTATGTTGGATGAACTGGATTCGGGATTAGATATGGAGTCGGCGGGAAAAATCTCGCAAATTTTGGCGGATTATCAGCAAGAAACTGAGGCGAGTTTTTTAATTACTTCACACAATCTGAGAATTTTGGAAAAATTAAAAGTAAATAGGGAAATAGAACTAATAGATGGAGAGCTTGTCGAGACGAGAAAAGCGAATAGTGACAGGAGAGTGACGCAGGCTTTGCTTGAAGGAGGGGTAAGATGAAAGAAGATGTAGTGCGTCGGGCAGCGGAGGCGATTCATCGACAAAAAAGAGAACCGGAATGGGTATTGAAAAAGAGGCTTCTGGGGGTGCAGGCTTGGCAAAAACAGAATCTAGTGAAGATGCTACCAGGGTTAGAGGAGTTAATTTCGCAGATTGGCGCAGGTGGGATCCGATTTTATAAGGAAGTGGATGATGTTGAGGTAAAAACTTCCTGGGATGAGGTGCCGAAAGAGATTCGAGAGATTTTCGAGGCTTTAGGAATTCCAGAGGCAGAAAAAGAGAGGTTAGCTGGCGTGGGGGCGCAATTTGACTCGGAGGTGGTTTATCACCGAATGCGTGAAAAATTAGCGCAATTTGGGGTGGTGTTTTTGCCATTAGAAGAAGCAATCTTGGCGACGGAGAAGAGTCCGGCAGAAAAC
>CALKRO010000088.1 GCA_937990205.1 uncultured Candidatus Saccharibacteria bacterium
GCTCCGCAATAATATCGTCAATATCTCCATCCATCACTGCATATACATTCGATCTGGAATAATGAATGCGATGATCAGTTACACGATCTTGTGGGAAATTATAAGTACGAATTTTTTCTGAACGATCACCTGTACCAATCAAATTCTTACGTGCCGCCGAAGCATTTTTCGCCGCTTCCGCACGTTGAATATCGTTCAAACGCGTACGCAACACCATCATGGCGCGCTCCTTGTTTTGACGCAAAGAGCGCTCATCTTGCATTGCCACCATGATTCCGGTCGGCAAATGCGTAATACGAATAGCCGAATTGGTTGTGTTCACCGATTGACCACCATGTCCACCCGCGTGAAAAATATCAATTCGTAAGTCTTTTTCATCAATCACAATTTCCGACTCTTCCACCTCTGGCAAAGCCACCACTGTCACCGTAGAAGTATGGATGCGACCTTGCGATTCCGTGACTGGTACACGTTGTACACGATGCACGCCACCTTCAAACTTCATCGTCCCGAAAGGCGTGTCTCCATCCATTTTGAAGACCACTTCTTTTACCCCACCGGTTTCATTAAGGCTTTCGTTCATTAGCTCCACCTTAAAACCGTGTTTTTCCGCATAACGCAAATACATGCGGTAAAGCTCAGCCGCAAACAACGAAGCCTCGTCGCCGCCGGCCCCGGCGCGAATTTCCATAATCACTGGTTTGTCATCATCCGGATCGCGCGGAATTAGCTTATCATCAAGTTGCCTGGTTAAATCAGTGATTTTTTCGGTAAGTTCCTGAATTTCCAGCTTTGCCATCTCGCCAAGTTCAGGATCTGAAACAATCGCTTCATCTTCCTTGATTTGTTGCTCGGCGCGAGAAATTTCATTTTTTAAATCCAAAATTGATTCAACCTCTGCCTTCCTCTTCGATTTTGCAGCAAAATCATTTTCGAGATAAGCCTTCGGATTTTCCAAGAATTGATTAAGTTGAGTTAATTCCAACTCTAAACTTTTGATTTTTTCGTCCATATTAGGTTAATTATATAATATCCTTCTCAAGATTCCAATCAATAAACCAAACTTCCAAACCTTATATGCTTAATTGACAATATAAGCCGATTATGCTATAATATAGCAATCGTGGATTTAGTCCATCGTACATTAATATCGTTTTCGTTTGTTTTTGTCTAATGTTTGGCAGCGTAGGGTATATAAAATTTATATCTCCTGCGCTGCTAAGCAGCAAATAACCCCTGTTTGTATTGACTCATACTGAGTCTTATTA
>CALKRO010000089.1 GCA_937990205.1 uncultured Candidatus Saccharibacteria bacterium
GAAAGATAAAGCCCCATCAAATCACGCTCCCAAAGTAGTTGATCCTTTTCGGAAACTTGAGTAGGTGATGGTTGAATAACTGGTTCTGGAATCGAACCGGCATCACCCATCATCCCGAAGAGGTCGGTTTGACCAGAGGCCTTGTCTTTTTGGACTTTGGCACCATAGGCTTGAATATCTTCGAGATTAAACAAAAGGTCAGAACGGTCTCCAAAACGATCAAAAGCGCCGGTTTTGATCGCTGATTCCCAAGATTTTTTATTAAATTTGGAACCGTCGACACGTGCCGCGAAATCACAGACCGACTTGAAGGGTCCATTTTTATCGCGCTCAGGAATGACAATATCTTCCACTAAGGCCTTACCCATACTTTTAATCGCAGCTAGACCGAAACGAATGGTATTTTCGCCACCGACGATACCAAAGTCAGAATAAGACTGATTGATATCTGGACCTAGCACCTTAATCCCCATGCGCTTACACTCAGCGATTTCGATAGCTAGACGATCAGTCCAGCGCATATCAGAGGTCATTAGTGCGGCCATGAAGGCGTCTGGATAATGCGCCTTAAGATATGCGGTCCAATAAGCCACCAAACCATAACACGCGGCGTGAGACTTGTTAAAACAGTAGTTCGCGAAGTCGAGCAACTGCGACCAGAAAGTTTCCGCCTGTTCCTCGGTGGCACCACCCACCTCTTGAGCACCTTTAATAAACTCCGGCTTCACCTTATTCATGAGGTCGACTTTCTTTTTACCCACCGCCTTACGAAGCGTATCCGCCTGACCACCGGTAAAGCCACACCATTCCTTGGAGATCTGCATGAACTGCTCTTGATAAATCAAAATACCGTAAGTAGATTTCAAAGCATTCTCGAGACCAGGGTGAAGATAAGTAATCGGTTCTTCCCCGTGCTTACGACGAATAAAGGAATCAATAAACTGCATCGGGCCCGGACGATAAAGGGCCACCATAGCGATGATATCTTCAAAGCTACTGGCACGAAGATCTTTCAAATAGCGTTTCATACCGGCCGATTCAAGCTGGAAAACACCTGTGGTTTCGGCGCGTTGTAGAAGTTCATAAGATTTTTGATCATCGAGTGGAATACTATAGAGATCGACGTCATCGTGATACACCTTACGGATCATACGCAAGGCATTATTAATTACCGAAAGGTTAGAAAGACCCAAAAAGTCCATCTTAAGAAGGCCTAATTCCTCGACCTGAGTCGAAGGATACTGCGTGGCTAGTGGACCCTTAGCGGAAACTTCGAGTGGTAAGAATTTGACCAATTCATCCGGCGCAATCACTACACCACAGGCATGTACACCGTGAGAGCGAATAGTGCCCTCGAGCTTGGAAGCGTAATCAATTACACGCTTAGCGACCGGGTTGTGTTCATATTCGTGCTTGAGGTCGGGTGCGGTCTTAATCGCGTCAGTTAATTTGACATGGTGGCCCATCACCGGGTCTGGCACGAGTTTGGCAATACGGTCAGCCTCCGCATAAGGAACTTCGAGCACACGCGCAACATCACGCACGGCGTTTCATTTTACCGAAGGTGACGATGTTGGCCACGCGATCCTTACCGTATTTTTCCGTACAATACTCAATTACTTCATCACGACGAGTATCCTGAATGTCGGTATCAATATCCGGCATCGAGATACGGTCCGGATTCAAGAAACGCTCGAAGAGAAGACCATATTTCATCGGATCAAGCTCGGTGATACGCAAAGCGTAAGCTAGAATAGAGCCGGCAGCCGAGCCACGACCTGGGCCGTAAATAATACGCTTAGTCTTACCCCACATAATGAAGTCTTGGACGATCAAGAAGTAACCATTGTAGCCCATACGGTCGACAACGCTTAATTCATAATCGATACGTTCAAGAATTTCTGGAGATAATAGTTTGCGACATTCTTCAACCGACCAATCTTGTACCTCTTCCTGAGTTTTACCGCCATAGCGAAAAGCCAGGCCACGAAAAACCAACTTATCGAGATAAGTTTTATCGGTCTCACCTTCTGGCACGGGAAACTTCGGAATCAGGATACGCCCGAGTTTCATGTCGACGTCACAACGTTCGGCAATCTTGCGAGAGTTTTTAATGGCGTCAGGGTAATCTTTACCCCAACGATCAATAATTTCTTGCGGGGGAATGACGTGAAGCTGAAAATCCTTCAAAGTCATACGGTTCTGGTCGGAAAGATTGGCCGCTGTACCGATACAGAGGAGAATTTCATGAGCATCCTGGTCTTCGTGTTTCAGATAATGCCCGTCACAGGTCACGACCAGTGGTAAACCAGTTTCCTTGGCGATTTGTTGTAAGCCTCGATTAATGCGGTCTTGAACATCCCAGTGAGTTGGCGACTCGGGGTGGCCATGATCCTGCATCTCGAGATAAAAACGATCCTTATAAACTTCTTTATACCAATCAACCAGTTTTCTGGCACCATCGATGTCGCCATTTTTTAGGCGCACGGAGATTTCCGAGCTAGCACAACCCGAGAGACAAATAATTCCCTCGTTGTATTTTTCCATAATTTCATGGTCAATACGAGGTTTATAATATTTACCATTAATTTCCGCTTCGGTGGCGAGACGACAGAGATTTTCAAACCCCTGATCATTCATAGCGAGCAAGGTGATGTGATAACGCACCTTATCATGCGCGGGATCCTTATCGGTACGATGTCTAGCCGCCACATAGGCTTCGAGACCCAGAATTGGCTTGATACCCGCAGATTGACCTTCCTTATAAAGCTCGATCAGGCTCGACATAGTACCGTGATCCGTAACGGCCAAAGCTTGCATGCCGGTTTCTTTGACATACTTAATGAGATCTGGAACCTTGGTCAGACCATCAAGAAGTGAGTAATGCGTATGGTTATGCAAATGCACAAAATCCGCCGGAGACAAAATGTGTCCCGGTGAATCAATTTCTTCGCAAAACTTCAAAAAATCGTCGTTATTTGCCTCGGTAGATGGAGAGGCCTCTGCGGGCGCCGACATTTACTCCTCAGTGTCGTCGGTTAAATCAGAAACTGCATCTTCGACAGGTTCTATAATCTCGTCTTCGATCTCAGCAGCTTTCTTTGCAAATTTTTGCTTAAATTTTCCAAAATTAGTTTTCTGTTCGTGATAAATCTTGCCTAGATTCTCTTTTTGATCGTGGTAGATTTTGCCACCTTTGGCCTTAATTTCAGCACGAGTTTCTTTGCCAGACTTTGGAGCAGAAAGAACCCCAGCAATCGCACCAAGAGCCATACCAAATATAGCACCGAGAACAAAATGACCAGTAGATTTTTTCATATTCCTCCTTTTTGTTAATATATTTATATTATAACACGAACGAACAAGACCATAAATCGTTTTATAACAGACATGATATAATTAACGCAATATACACTAAGAGCAATATGTAGTGAAAAAACATGAGAGATAGAAATAAAATGATTATTTGTATTTTTATAATAATCATTGCCATTTTTGGCATAAATTTTACTATTGACTTAACGGACCAGGTGGGACTTGATCGTAATAACACGCCAATTCAAATTATGGAGGTTTCAGATGAGTATACGTTAAATTATACTGAACATTCAAAAGTTCTAATTGGCAAAATTTCTGGTATTAGTAAATTCGTAAAACTCAAGGTAGCAGAACAAGATGTCGCCGTACAGAATCTTCGCAACCATATCGGGGAATTTGAATATGAGCTAAAAGACATAGCTGAAGGTGAAAGTACAACCAATATCTCGGTCACTGACGGTAAGAGATCGACAACTAAAGCTGTAGGACTTAACCGTCAAACCAAGGAATCTTACGATAAAGAAAAATTAGAAGAAGCTATCTCTCGCGTTGAAAAATCTTTAGATGAGGCTGAAAGTAATCCTTTAGATGAAAATATTACAAAAATCGAACAATCCCTTAGCTCTCTACCAGATGAACTTAAAGGAAAATATCAGGACCGTCTAAATTCTGTAAAAAATACCCTAAAGTCCGCATCCGCTTCGAACGCGGTGACTAAGACTAGCATGTATTCAGTAGCAAACGTAATCGATGGTGATACTATAGATTTAGTAATTAACGGCAAGACTGAAAGAATTCGCATGATTGGTCTAGACACACCTGAAACCAAAGACCCTAGAAAACCGGTTCAGTGTTTTGGTCAGGAAGCCAGTCAGAGAATGCGTGAGTTGGTGAATGGGAAAAATGTATATATCGAACAAGATCCGACACAAGGTGAACGAGATAAGTACGGACGTCTTTTACTTTATATCTTTCTTGATGATAGGACAAATGTAGCATATAAAATGATTTATGATGGTTATGGTCACGAATACACCTATAATACTCCGCATAAATATCAAAATCAGTTTAAGAATGCCCAAAAAGATGCAGAGAACAATAAGCGTGGTCTTTGGGCAGAAAACACTTGCGCTGGAGACACTAACAAATCCGCAGTAAAAGAATCACCACAATCTAGTGCGCATCCAGCCCCAGCACCAAGCTATACTGCGCCAAAATCAGCAGCGCCAGTCTATGTAGCGCCAAACGCAGGAATGACATGTCCGGCGAACTGTACGCAAGCTAGACAATGGGGTATGGCTGGCATGAGAGCTGGTCATCCATGTTACTCACTAAAGCTTGATAGGGATAGAGACGGCATTGCTTGCGAATAGAGCATGCATAAATTTCTAGAATAGAATTATTTTAAGATATTTATTTCGAAGTCTTTTTAGTAGCCGTCTTTTTCGCAGGTGTGCGAGATTTGGATGGATTTATAAAACTCATCAGCTTCTTAGTCAGAATATCCTTCACTAAACTTTTCGCAAGAGGTCCGACCGAGGTCATATCCTTAATATTATCTGCCACATCATCGGCTTTTTCGGCAATGGATTGACCGGTTTGGACCTTGATTTCAATCTCTGACAACAAGTGAATGAATTTAACCAAGAAAATAATTCCGACAACCAGAAAGACTAATAAAGTCATTGATAAAATAGCTACTAAAATCCATTCTGCTGTATTCATATAAACCTTTCTGCTAACTATTTTAGCATAAGTTCGATGAAATAAAAATATAACTGGAACTGCCAGTTATATTTTCTTAGCCAAGCGGATTACGGGTTATGCTGTGATCTTCACGGATGGCATTTTACTTTGTATTGAAATTTAGATTTCGCGGATAAACTTCTTGATATCTTCGCCAAAATCTTCATACATGAAGTCATAGGCAAGCGAAGCAAGTGCATAATTCTTTGGATCACCAGTGGTCATCCAGCGACCTTTAGTTTTTTCGACGTAGACGTTGCCAGTTTCTGCCATCTTAGTAATGGCATCGACGGTCCAGAGCTCATTATCGAGACCAATATTCTTTGGATCAAGATGTTCAAAAACTTCTGGAGTCAAGAGATAGCGACCATAAGAGGTGAGATTAGATGGAGCCTGTTCAATAGCTGGTTTTTCGATAATATTTTCGAGGGTTTGAAGTTCGGTGTCACGAAGTTTGATAATGCCGTACTTATTTAAAACTTCGCGTGGCATTTCTTGAGAAATAATGATTGCCTTAGCATCTTCATGCTTCTTGTATGAATCAATCAAGGTTTTGATATCAGAATGACCGAAAACTACATCGTCAGAATAAGCTACCACGAAAGCCTCATCGTCACGGATGTAAGGACGGGCGGAAGCGATTGGTGAACCATTACCATATGGATAGCTTTGATCTTGTTCAATGACGGTGATTTTTGGAAAATCTAACACGTGTTGCACAGGAGCGTAACGATCTAATTTGCCCTGAGAAGCAAGTTGCTTGCGGATACGGTTGACGGAATTATTAAAATAATCCTCGTAGATACCTTTGCCTTCTGGGGTAGCGACGATGATAATTTCTTTGATGCCTGCATCCACACATTCTTCAACTACGAGTTGCATGATTGGGCGATTGCCAAGTGGAAGCATGGCCTTAGGTACGGTTTTAGTAATTGGTAGATAGCGGCTAGCAAAGCCAGCGTCAGTAATAACAGCCTTGGTAGGTAACTTATATTTCATAATTTCTCCTTGAGTCTTAATTATACAAGATTGACGTGTAATAGTCAAAGATTACAGGGGTGGATTAAATTGACAAATAAAAAATAGGGCACATGGCCCTATTTCAAATTGACTTTATTTTTTAGAAACTTTCTTGGCAGTTGGCTTTTTGGTTTTCTTAGTAGCGGATTTTTTAACTGACTTATGTGCAGTTTTTTCACCAAGATTTTTTGACTTATAGACACGATCTGGCTTCACGGAGAGTTCCTTGACGGCAGCAATCTTTTTGGCATTTTTGATAGATTTAGCACGATTTTCTTCGCGTTTTTCACGAAGCTCGGTTTCGTATTCGTGTTTTTGTTCCTTATTATGGATGGCATAAATCAGATTAGAGATACCAAAAATCATCATGTAGGAGCCAAAATATTTAATAAATGGCAGATTACCGAGATGTCCAGCATTTACAACCACGATTCCGATAATACAGCCGGAAATACCAGTGAGCACCCAAATAAAACGATCCGTCAAATCATCCACGGAGCCGAGACCAATGAAGATCTCCAGGATACCACGCGTAATGGTGTAGAGACCAATGATGGCGAGGTGCCAGATGGCGTTCTGATCCTTGGCAAAGAGCATGGTGAAAGCCGTGGCGATTTCTAGGACAGCCATGAGGAGTGAAAGGCCCCAAGTTTCCTTCAAGTGGGTACGAGTGAGTAAGTTCAGCATCTCGATAATACCGAGACCGAGCAAAACCGTACCTGCAATCACAATAATTGCCTCGAGGCTATTAAGGTTAGTAAAGAGGGCATACCAGCCAAAAAGAAGTGCCAACACACCCTGCAATGCGAAGATTAGCCAGTGGCTATCAATATATTTTCGCTTGATTGACATATAATTTTCCTTGTTAATTCTTATGTTTATTTTAGCATAAAATAGAAAATAAAGCTGAGTTTACTGAAATAACACAAAAAACCTCGAATTCGTTTCATAAATTCGAGGGGATGTTTAATCAACTAAAAAATCCTAGACGTGGCGAACTTTGCGGCGCAGAGTTTCAATCGGCAGCGTCTTCATGTAATAGGAAATTTTATCGAGCACGAGATCTCTAGCTTCGAGATATTTTAATTCTTCGACACCAAAACCACGCTTGAAGACCGAGACGCCATAAAAGCGATGATTAGTGTCGTTTTCGTCAACAATACCCCAGAAATTATAGCGCTTAATGCCGCGCTTTCTGGCGTCGCGCATAGCTTCCATATGGAGAAGCGGGGCACCGGAATATTTAGTACCCAGCTCGGAGGAAACGCCGTAATGATAAGAGGCTTCATTGCCATAAAAAATCATGAAGTTTTCGGCGAGAATCTCACCACCCAGCTTCGCGATATAGAGTACTGCCTCGTCATTTTTGGCAAATGCAGCAAATTGCTTAGTAAGAAAGTCCTCTGAAAAAGCATAAAAATCATGGCGTTTAGCGGTTTGCAATTCAATTTGATAAAAATCATGAATCGCTTTCGGGTCAGAGGTTTTTTCGATAGTGATTTGATTTTTCTCGGCCTTACGTAGAGCGCGACGTAAACGCTGACGCATATTTTTAAGGATTTCCTCTTCGGAATTTTCCAAATTAAGGACACCGGCAAACTCTACCGAAAGATACATCGGGGCCTTGCGGAAGCCGAGCTGCTGAAAAGTCTTCGCATTCTCTGGGGTATTTTTGAGCTGCGGACGCACGCGGACAAAAGTACATTTTAGTTTTTTCGCTTGAAGCTTCATGTCGTCGAAAATTAGTTTTTTTACTTCTGGGTTAGACCAATCAAAAATCGGTCCACCAGCTACAGCGAGATGACGGCCACGCTTAGCTGGTTCAACTTCGCCAGCATAAACTCCGACGAGCTGGTTATTTTCGTCATAGATACCACGACGCACAATATCAAAACCGCGGGAGAAGTAGAATTCGTAAAAATCCCAGGATTGTAAAAAGTTAGCATCCGGATGTGCGGTAACAAATTCATCCCATTCGGTTTGATTTTCGACAGTTTTGACGGTGTATTTCATAGTTTCCTTTTTAATTTATAGATGACGTTTTTTGCGACGAGCGTCTTCGACTAGACGAATCAGACCGTAGTGAAGTTTTTTAACTGGAAGGTCATGAGCATGAAGATAATCAAATTTTTCACCACCAAAGCCAGTCTTAAAGGTGGTAACGCCAGCGAATTTATGATTCTTCTGTCCGGCCGGTGCAATTCCCCAGAGGTTATAGCGAAGTTTCCCCTGCTTTTTTAGGTCTCTCATCACATACCACTGCAGTGCATAGGCACCTGGGAATTTGTAATTTAGTTCGGTGGAAGCTGCCTCAAAATAATCACCTTCTAGCGCATCAGTTAAGACTAAGCCGTAGGCTACTGGTTTGCCATCAAGGGTGGCACGGTAAATCTGCAGGTCTTCGCCAAAGGCCTTAGCGTAGGCATTAAGGTCCTTGCGACGTGGCGGGATAAAGCCTTGACGCTTGGCGGTTTCGGCTTGAATCTGGTGAAACTCACGGAGAATTTCAGGGGTATTGGATTTTTTGACCTTAAAATTTAGCTTCTCCGAGCGGCGCACTTCATAACGAGTTTGACGGCGCATGTTTTTCAGGAGATCCTCTTCAGACTGAGTGAGATCAACGAAGACGGTATTTTCGGCATGAAGAAAATAGGAGGCAGAAAGCGACGGAAGCGACTCGATAAGCGTTCGATTTTCTGGAGTCTCCTCGAGATTTGGACGAAAACGCACGAAGACACAATTATTTTGCTTGGCATAGCGGTAAATCTCAGCCATAGCCAATTCCAATTCGTCGCGATTCATATAATCCAGAATCGGTCCACCCGGAATCTCCAGAAAACGGCCACGCTTAGCATCTTTTATAATGGCCAGACAATAGGACTTTTCACTAAATATCAGAAAGATTGGTTTATGACCAATGAATTTATTGACCTCAAACCACTGCTTAGACTGCAAAAAATTAGTATGGGGAGCGGCGTGGCGAAGTGTATCGATGTGTTCTACTTCGATTTCAGAAAGGGATTTCTTAGTCGCAAATGGAACGATTTTTTCACCTTGAGAATTTATTTCATATTGATTAATCAAATGCCTTGCTTCGGCAAGCTCAAAAATATTTAACCAATTTGGCAGATTAATCAGATGTTCAGCAGCAAAAACCGCATTCGGGCAAGCTTTTTCGTCAAAATTAGCTTGGGTATAGTATCTCTCTGGTGAGACTGGTGAGCTATACCAAATATCATCCATAATGAATCCGGAAGCTGTGAGTTTTTCTAATAATTCTTCCAACTTTTGTAACTCTTTCATCGTTTTCACTAGCCCATCTAGGTCCATCTTTTTCCGCATCAATATACATTGATCTAAGTTTATATATTTTAAAA
>CALKRO010000090.1 GCA_937990205.1 uncultured Candidatus Saccharibacteria bacterium
GTTCACCGTTTAGGCCCGATAAGAGATTACCGTAATTCAAACCTTGACGAATCGCCTGGCGGAAGGCCTTATCTTGAAGGGCGGTATTAGAAGTGGAAGTAGTGTTAAGGAAAGCGAAAACACCATAATTAACCGTAGTTTGTTGTTCCTTGAGGCTTTTTTCATTAAGTAACTCCGTAGTGTAGCGAGATGGAAGGCTACCAGTGGCAGTAATGGAACCGGACTTCAGAGAAGCCTTAATTGCATCAGTGGTTAAGAAAGCATGAATGGAAAAGCTATCGAGTAGGGTCTTTCCCTTGTAGTAATTCGGATTTCGATTCAAATAGACTACTTTTTCACCTTCGTTACCAATAGTTTGGGTGGCCTTAAAAACGAATGGGCCCGAAGAAATTGGCTTAGTGAATAGCTTATGTTCGTTCAATTGTTCCGGCTTGACGTCCTTCAAAATATGGGCTGGGAGAATTGGGAAATTCAAATTACTTTCGAAGAAGGCATTAGTATTTTCAAGCTTAAAAACTAGAGAGCCGTCTTCGGATTGACGTACAGTGACACCATTTAATTTATTACTGAAGTTCGATTTTAGAGAAGCGCTCTTAATCGTATTGACCGTATAAAGCACATCTTCGGTAGTGAGATCGTCGCCGTCTGACCATTTCAAATTCTGGCGCAGGCGCACCGTCCACTCATCGCCAGTAGTATTACTAGTAATCGTTTCGGCCAGACCTGCACCGGTATGACCAGAGTAATCTACCTCAGCGAGACGAGCAAACATCAAACGAGAAAGAGCCTCCTCTGAGAAAGTAGTAGCAAAAAGCGGATTCATGGAGTTAATCTTTCCCAGAGTACCTTCGGTAAAATTACCACCATCGGTGTAGGTTTCCACAGCGTAGGATTCGGAATACCAAACTGATTGCACGGTGGCAAAAAGCAGAATAGCTAAGATTAAAAGCACCCATTCCAGCACAAAGAGACGGACATTTTTCACATGCGAAATATGACCGATCAAGTTCTCCTTGACGTGCTCTTTACTATTTTCGCTGATTTTGCGACCAAAGAGCGTAATTTTTTTGGAAATTTTTTGACTACGTTTTTTGAGGGTCTTATTCATAATTTAACTAATGGTAGGCAGCAAAAGCATACCTAAGATTGAGGCGACGAACATCACGACCAATACCTATTGCTTGGTTCGCTTCACCTGTTGGTAAGTCACCACCATCAAATTGTCCTACACGTAAATCCACACCGATACCGATGGATTCATTACCTTTTACGCGAGATTTAGAACCCACTGCGATTCCATTTTCGCTGTACGCACGAGATTCATTACCAATGGACACGCCATAGTTTCTTTCTGCAATGGCACGATGACCAATTGCGATAGATGCTAATAGGTTTTGACGAGCAAATGCACCGATAGCGATACCACCTGCACCATTAGCGCCGTCATTATTTAAGTTGGATTTTACTGCATTCGGTACGTCAGCTAA
>CALKRO010000091.1 GCA_937990205.1 uncultured Candidatus Saccharibacteria bacterium
CGTCTCGATGTAGTGGAAACGGATTCGCCGATTATTGCGCAAATTTGGGGAAAAAATCCGGAGCAATTTGGTTTGCTGGCAAGTAAATTGGAGGGGCTAGGTTTTGATGGATTAGATATTAATATGGGCTGTCCAGATCGCCATGTCAATAAGGCGGGTGGCGGAGCGGCGATGATCCGTACGCCGGAATTAGCCCTTGAATGTATTCGTTCGGCGAAAGCAAACACTAATCTACCGGTTTCGGTGAAGACGCGCCTTGGCTTTACTTACGTCGATGAGTTTCGTGAATGGCTACCGAAAATTCTAGCGGAGGATGTGGCGAATTTGACGATTCATTTACGGACGCGCAAAGAAATGTCGAAAGTGCCAGCACATTACGAGTTAATCCCAGAGATTTTAGCCATTCGTGATGCGGTTGCACCACAAACTTTGATTACAATTAATGGTGATATTGCGGATATGGCAGATGTAACTAAACTAAGTGAGGCTTATCCAGAGGTGGATGGTTTTATGATTGGTCGTGGCGTATTTTTTAATCCGTATTGTTTTACTGACCGTAAGCCGGTGGGGCTGGGTGGAGAGGTTGAAATTCCAGAGATTATGGAGCTATTTCGTTTTCATCTAGATGTTTTTGATGCAAGATGCCGAGAATTAGAAGAACGCGGCTCGAGGTATCCATTTGAACCCTTGAAGCGTATGTTTAAGGTTTATGTGAATTCTTTTGATGGAGCTTCGGATCTGCGCGTAAAATTGATGGATTGCAAAAATACGACGGAAATTCGGGCGGTATTAGATGAATTTTGTGCAAAATTGTAACAAAAAAGAGGGGTATAATTCCCTCTCTCTAGATTAGTTAGCCGTAATGTGCCAAGTCAAATCTGTAGCGTTAAACATCAGACGACATTGCTCCTTTCCGACTAAGACGTCGAAGACGTGAATCGCGGTATTGCCGACGAAACGAATGTGAGTGCGGAGTAATTCCGTTACCTCAGACTCCTCGTAACCACGTCGCTTGAAAGTGAGCGGTTGGCACGGAGTCATTTGATAGCCGAAAAGGGCCATCACTTCGACACGTTCTAGATTGTTAAGATTAGTTTGGTTTTGCATAAGTAACTCCTAAATTATTTAAAATAAGAGTCATTTATGTGAGCCCGATTTATTGGCTCCTGGCTAAAAGTATAAATGACGATACTTAAAGCTAAAACATTTTCTCATTGCCAGTGACCGAAGTGTAGCAAGATACTTTAATTTTAGCACAAAAAGTATGTTCGGCGCGGAAGATATGTTTAAAATAAATCAATTTTTATGGTAAATTTGACAGAAAAAATGGGAGGCTGGAGTGCCTCCCGAAAAGCGTGAAAATTGCGGGTCAATAGTTGCGTTGCTGATATCTTTTGGGAGAAGAGTACTAGCGAGTAGTAGTTTTTCAGGGA
>CALKRO010000092.1 GCA_937990205.1 uncultured Candidatus Saccharibacteria bacterium
ATAGTTTTATTTTCGAGTGAGGTGGGTCTTAAATTTATTTATTCAACAGTAACCGACTTAGCGAGATTACGTGGCTGGTCGACGTTATTGCCACGATAAACAGCTAGATAGTAGGCGAACATTTGGCTTAAGAGATTGAAAAGAAGTGGGGTGAGTAACTGAAGTTTGGTGTCAATTTTTACTACACCTTCCACTGGTAGATCAACCTCAGTGTCAGAAAAGACAATGACGTGGCCACCGCGTGCCAAAACTTCCTGAATACCAGAAATAGATTTTTCATACAAGAAACCAGATTGCAGCATCACGACTTCGAAGAAACGATCATCAATCAAAGCGATTGGGCCGTGCTTTAATTCCCCAGTCGGATAACCGTTAGCATCAATGTAAGAAATCTCCTTGAGCTTCAAAGCGCCTTCGAGTGCGATAGGATAATTCACGTCACGACCGAGATAAATCGCGTGTTCGTAATTAGTGTAATTCTTGGCGAGTTTAGAAATTTCCTCCTGCTTTTCGTGCAAGATACGCTTGATTTCCTCTGGAAGAAGACTAATTTCGTCAACCAAGGCGGCAACTTGACGAGCGTTCAGACCCTTAGCTTCAGCAATAGTCAGACCGAACATTAAAATGGCAATGACCTGAGAAGTATAAGCCTTGGTACTGGCGACGGAAATTTCCGGACCAGCATGAACATAAGTACCACCGTCGACTTCACGCGCAATGGTCGAGCCAATAGCATTAACGATACCGATAGTTTTGGTACCCTGAGATTTAATTTCACGGAGACAGGCCAAAGTATCCGCAGTTTCACCAGACTGAGAAATAATGAGCGCCACCGAATGATCTGGGATGTAGGCATGACGGTAACGATATTCGGAAGCAATCACCGGCTCAATGGTAACACCAGGTAGAACCTGTTCGATGAGATAAGCGGCAGTATTAGCAGCATAATAAGCGGTACCACAACCAACCAGAATGATATGCTTAATTTCTTTTAGTTCTTTGACGGAAAGATTTGGACCACCGAGATGCACGGTATGTTCTTTCGCATTAATACGACCACGCAAAGTTTCTTTCAAGCTATCTGGTTGTTCCATAATTTCTTTAAGCAAGAAATGATCGTAGCCACCTTTTTGAATAGCTGAAAGGTCGGTGAGGATTTTTTCAACTTTCACAGAAACTGGCTGAAGGTCGAGGGTTTTAACTTCGACATGATCTTTGGAAATAAGGGCAACTTCACCGTCGTTCAGATAAATTGCATTCTTGGTATTGCCGATAAGAGCTGAAGCATCGGAGGCGATGAGGGTTTCATGTTCGCCCACACCAATGACAAGAGGTGAGCCAGAGCGAGCGACCACGAGATGTTCAGTATCATCCACAGACATCACGGCGATACCATAGGTACCAGAGACGAGTTTGAGCGCCTGAGTCACAGAGTCGAGCAAATCATGTGATTCCTGATAAAAACTATCGATGAGAGCCGCAAGTACCTCTGTATCAGTCTCGGACTTAAATTGATATTTTTCAGAGAGCTCTTTTTTCAAGGCTTTATAATTTTCGATAATACCATTATGAACCAAGAAAATACTACCAACATGATGTGGGTGAGCATTGGTCTCGGATGGATTACCGTGAGTAGCCCAACGAGTATGACCGATACCAATATGATCAGATGTATAATGATCTTTAATTTTAGCTTCTAGATTGACGATCTTGCCAACCGCACGTAACAACGTAGGGTTTTGGTTTTGATCAAGAGTTGCCACACCGGCTGAATCATAACCACGATATTCTAGGCGCTTAAGGCCTGAAAGTAAGAATTCTTGAGCGTTATTTTTTCCAACATATCCGACAATTCCACACATATAACCTCCTTTTTTTCGATTATAACAGAAAAAACACCGCATGAGCGATGTTTTATGAGAGATAGGCGAGTGATTCAATAATTTTAAAAACACTAGGGTCCACTGGTTTCATGGGACCAACTCGCACCGATAGATTTTCGGAAAGATTATTGAATGATGATTTTGCTAATTTTGGCTTAGAATTTTTCTGAGAAAAGAGCCTGCGAATAGTTTGGCAGACCGGTCGATATTGAAGACCGTCGGTCAAACGATAACTCTTCTCCATGGGAATACGCCGAGCTAAAAGCATTGACTTAATATCTGGCTCCAGACTAGTAGCCTGAATCAAAAAATATTTTAATTGCCGAGCTAATTCCTGCCGAGCCTGATCAAGATCTTCCATTTGCTGACGATTTTGCTGAGGCAATTCCGTATGGGATAATTCCTTCTCTTCATTTCGGATTAAAAATTGCTCATAAAAAGCATATAGTTCAGAAAGTAGGCGTGCACTCTGGGCAAGATTCTCGTAGATAGCCGAGAAATTAGTCTCCTGACTGAGCGGGCGCGTAAATTCATGACAACGAGCATGATAAAAAGCTATGCGCGCAAAAGTCTGATGACGTTCTTCGGCAGAAAAAAGTTTTTCCTCATGACACCGACGCGGATCCAGCGTAATTCCCTGCGACTGCAGCAAAGCATTATCGATAGTTTGAAGTAATTTATAATGTAAACGGTGAACTTTTTCCGCTTGCGCTAAATAAGATTCTTCCAAATAAACGACAACTTCACGATCTAAAATAACCATTAGTTCCCCCCTTTCATATTTTCCAAAAACTAGTAATGTACTAACAAGTCTTTTTTATTATAAGACAGGGGTGGACATTTGCCAAACAAAAGCGTTATGATGATTTTAGCAATTTTATGAAAATTTATTTAATTCGTCATGGAGAAAGTTTGGCTAATCTAGGTTTAGTATCAGCGGATTTTTCTATGGATAATCAAAATACTTTATCCAAAAAAGGTGAAAATCAGATACAGGCAATTATACCGGCTTTCCAGAATTGTAATATTATACGAATTTTTTCTTCACCAATGAAACGAGCTGTCAAAAGTGCAGAAATATTACAATCTGGCCTAGTTAATAAACCAAAAATCATGATTGATAATCGTCTAAAAGAGATTGACTACGGAATTTTTACTGACGATCGAGATAATCCTGAAATGCAAAATATCGCCAAGAGACAAATTGCTGGCGATCAAGAAATTCGCTTTGGCGGTGGAGAAAATATACGTGAAATTTTGGAGAGATTTTTAGGTTTCTTAGTTGATACTTATAAAGAAAATCAAAATGACGAAATTATTATTCTTTCACATGGTCGACTACTATCAATTGTGAGTAAAAAAATTGGAGAGCTTTGCCAGAAAAAAATTAAAAAATCCCAAATAGATAACGCTTCAATAATTGAAGTTGAATTAAATAATGATGAAATTAATATGTTAAAAACTTATTTAAATACCTTAAAAAGCTAATTTTAAAATTGTTTTTTCATCGTGTTTATGGTAAAATCTTGGTAGTTAATTAAATAGTAAAATATTAAAAGAGAGGTGGGTATGGATCTGGCATCAGGGACAGATAATGGCAATAACGCCGACCTAAATCAAATACAAAATCAATTCGGCATCCCTCCGATGCCACCAACCGATAGCGCAATGCCAGCTTTTGATCCTGGCGCAACTTTTGGTGTACCGACAGAAACTATTACCGGTAATAGTACTAATTCTGCCCCAACTTTCGAAAATAATGGAGCCTCACAAGTCATGCAAGATTTAACCAATCAAGGTCCAGCCCCAATTTTGGAGCCAACCGAAAACACAGGTGCGGAAAATGCTTTTGCCGCGCCAGCTATGGATTTAAGCAATCTAGGTGCCGAAACTACAACAGACAAACCAGCAGAAGTAGCTACTGAAGTAAATACCGAAGCTGCAGCGCCAGCAATCAATCTCGAGACTGCTACTCCAGCAACGCCTGAAGCTGCAATTGAAGACAGTAAATTGGAAGACGTAAAGAAGCAAATGTTACAGGATCTTTATCCATTGATGGATAAAATCAAAATTAACCCTGATCAAAAATTCAAAGTCTACAAACAAATGATTGAATCGACTGGTGACAAAGAAATGATTACTGCCGCCTACGATACCGCTAAAAGTTTAGCTGATGAAACCGAGCGCGCTGAAGCATTACTCTATCTCATTGAAAAAGCTGATAACTAATTAAAAAGAATTTCACAAAAAACTATCGGATGACCGATAGTTTTTTCTAGGAGAAGGTTATTTGCTATTTTAAAAACCATAAGCTTGGCCGTTCGCCCCTTGGGACGCGGACTCGCGGCCTAGAGCGTCTCCGGAACGAGGTATGCGGCGTTCTCTTCCCCTTG
>CALKRO010000093.1 GCA_937990205.1 uncultured Candidatus Saccharibacteria bacterium
CTGTGGCAATCATAATGCTAGTGATACTGATAGATCCAACGATGATGGAGATAATGGCAATAATTGAAAGTAGGACGGTAATGAGCTTGATATTGGAAGAAGCTGGGTGGGAAATTTGTTCTTCGGAGGCGAGTTGGAAGGCGCCGGCGAGGTTAGGATTTTCAGAAAGTTTTTTATTCAGAGAATCTTTGATGGAAAGCATGGTGGCATGATCAGGTAATTGAATGAGGACTTTTTCGATAATGGGATTTAGAGTGGCTAACTGATCGAAATTAACTAGGCCAACTTGATTGAAATTGAAGCGAGTAAAATTGCGAGGGTTGTCCTGGTTTTCGAGAATACCAGTAACGATATAGCGTTCACCTTTTATATTGACGGTTTTGCCAATACTTTCGGCGGTGCCGAAAAGTTGAAGGGAAAGGGTGTGACCGAGAACGATGGTTTTGAGACTGGCGTCGCTTTGGAAGGAACCGGTTTTGATTTTGAGACCGAGAATTTTGAGAGCTGATTCGTTGACACCAAGAATATTACCGTTAGCGACGAGATTATCGCCTGAGAGATTACAGGTGATAGGCGCAAGAGGTGAAACGGCGGCGGTAGTATTAATAGATTTTTGGACGAGTTCGACAGTCTCTTTGTTAAAAGGAGAAGAAGTGAGAGGTTTGGCGGTGAGGATAGAAGTAATATCGGTAGATTCTTCGGGCTTTTGTTGGAGCACGAGGAGTGCGTCGTTAGTTTCGGATTTAACAAGATTTTTAAAACTGCCGATGATGCCAAAAGTATAGACGATACTAGCAATCCCGATGGCGATACCAAGAGAGGTAAGAAAGGTACGTAATTTTTGACGCTTCAAAGAAGAACGGGCGATGGCGTAATTTGTGCGAAGCAACAATGACATTATTTGTGACCTTTCTTTTTAGCAGATTTTTTAGTGTGAGACTTAGCTTTTTTATTAAAATTAAGATTAAATTTGAGGGCGGAATTAGATTTATTACGCTTGATTGGAGTGATGGTGGCAATTTGAGAGACTGGTTCGACTTCTTCAGTTTCTTTTTTAGGAGCTTCTGGTTTAGCTTCTTCAGTTTCAGATTTTACAGGAGGGAAATATTCTTTGACAGGGGTAGAAACCGGTTTTTTGTCAGAAGTCGGGAGTTCGGAAACGGTGCCTAGATTATAGGAAAGAGGTTTCTCGACGGATTTTTCAGTAGGTTTTTCTGGAGTATTTGGAATGAATTTTGGTTCAAAAGGATTGGCGGACGGTTCAGGGGCACGAGTAATTTTCGGACGTATTGAGGTGGCTTTTGACTCTGGTGCGACGCGAGGAGCTTCTGTTTTAATAATGTGTGGAATTTCGGATTTATTAGTAACCGGGATTTCCTCAGAGTGAGAAGAAATTGGTGAAGTTTCAGATT
>CALKRO010000094.1 GCA_937990205.1 uncultured Candidatus Saccharibacteria bacterium
AAAGATAAGCAGCAGACCGATGATGTGACTAGTCCGGACCTTGAAGTAATTTCCAAGAAAGACTATGCGGTTTCGGCCGACCAGCTTTCTGAATTTTACATGGTTTCTGAGCTCGCTGATACTATGAGCTTGGCATCTTCTGACGTCTTGAATGTGAACTATAACTCCTTCACGGTCTTACAGCAATCTGGCCAGACTTCAGTCGAAAAAATGGAAAAGCCTACCACTCTAAATCTAGCGGCTTGCTCTAAGGTTGGCGTAATCAAGCATGTGTTGGCTGAAGGCGAAACTCTCGATACTTTGGCGGCCAAATACGCTTCCTGTGGTGTGGATATCAATATGATTCGTTGGTCGAACAAATTTAAGGCCTCCTATGTGCCAAAAGTGGGAGAATCGATTTATATTCCATCACGTGCTGGTATTGTTTATACGGTGAAGTCAGGCGAAACTGTCGCCTCGATTGCCGAAAAATATAAATCTTCTGCTGATGAGATTATTACTTCTAATAACCTTGAGCTAGATCAGACTCTTGTTGAAGGTCAGGCTATTTTACTACCGAACGGTGAATTGCCGGATAAGGAGCGTCCTGATTATGTGGCACCCGTCGTACGTTCCACTTCTTCTTATTCTGGCAGCTCGTCCTACTCAGTTTCTTCTTATCGTACCTACTCTACTTCCAGAAACCCGATGCCATGGGGTTGGTGTACTTGGTATACTTGGGAACGCCGTGCTGCCATGGGGTCAAGCCACATCCTGCCGGGTGGTCTTGGTAACGCTAATACTTGGGGCTACGCACTTTCAGGTCTCTTCCCAACTAGTCGCGGTACCAACCCACAAGCTGGCGATATCTTCCAGACCAACAGTGGTTATTATGGTCACGTAGGCATTGTGGATTCAGTAAACGCTGATGGCACGATTACGATTTCTGATATGAATGGTCGTGCTGGTTGGGGTGTGGTCGGTTCTTACACTATTGGCCCAAGCGAGTACGCTAAATATCTCTTCATCCACGGACGCTAAAATATTTCCTTCTGTCAATTAGAAGGAAATATTACCGTTCTTAAATCAAGCTGTAATTCCATATCACTTATGTTAATATCAAGATATGGAGAGAAAACTGCGAAAACTGCCAAACATTTTTTATTTTTTCATAGAGAGACGAGCTGTTTTGCTCGGATTTGTGTATCTTTTATTAGCGATTATTTCTAATAGTGTTTTATTTACCCATTCTACTTTTGCAGTCGACCCAACTCTAACTGCTTCTCTCGACAAGGAAAACCTTGATTTTGATTTCTCTGGATCAGATTTGATTAATGAAGTTTCCCTCAGTAAGCTATCCAAGCTTTCTGTGAAAACTAATGCTCGAGCTGGCTATACCGTCACCCTAAGTGCTTCATCCGATGAGACGGATTTGAAGAATACGAATACTACACTTTTGACTAAAATTTCTTCTATTGGCTCTACTGATACTAGTTTATCCGCCAATACTTGGGGTTACCAGACGAGCACGGGAACAAACTATAATGCTATACCGAAATTATCTGAACCAAAAACTATTGCTCAGACTAACCAAAAATCTGAAAACCAAGACGTGCACCTTATACGTGCTGCAGTTAAAGTGGGTGAAAACTTAATGCCAGGGACTTATAAAAATAGCTTGGTTTATTCTGTGATTGCAAATCCTTATGAATTAGCCGCTCATTTGGTTAATGGTCTAGATTTTAATACTATGGTAAAATCCGTATCTTCAGGTGGTACGAACATTAAGCAATTTGCTCGAAGTGCCACTCCTCCAGCGGCTGGCGTAGATGTCCGCGAAGTTAGTAATCCTGACAAAAGTGACTGTGATATTAAAATCTGGTAT
>CALKRO010000095.1 GCA_937990205.1 uncultured Candidatus Saccharibacteria bacterium
GCCTGCAACAAAGTTGGTATCGCCGGATTCTTCAATCATGACGCGACTAAACATCTGGCGGACGATTACCTCAAGGTGTTTGGCGGAAACTTCATCACCGTTAGCAGCATAAACGGACATAATTTCGTTCATGATGTAACGAGCAGTTGCTTCGGCGCCTTTGAACTTCAATTGATCTTGGAGGTTCAAAGAACCGGTAGTGAGACGATCACCAGCTTCGACGGTATCGGTTGGTTTGACCAACATTTCAGCATCGTTAGGAATCTCGACGCGGACTGGAGCGCTACCACCTTCGGTAAGGATGATGGCACCGTCCACGATTTGCGCGTTACCATCAAATGGAGCGATGATTGGTTCAAGACCCTTAGATTTAGCAGCTAAGACATCACCAGTTTTAACATTGGCACCGTCTTTGACCTTAATCTTGCGGCCTTCAGAGATTTCAATCTTTTCTGAGCGACCTGCGGTTGGGGTGATTTGAACCACAAAGTGATTACCATCTTCCCAGACATCGACTAGACCAGAGACTGGAGCAATCCAAGCTTGACCCTTTGGTGAACGGGCTTCGAGAAGCTCTTCCACACGAGGGAGACCACGAGCGATAGCACCAGAACCTGCAACACCGGAGCTGTGCTTAGTATCGAGGGTAAGCTGAGTACCAAGTTCACCGAGAGATTGAGCAGCAATCACACCGATTGGTTGGTTTGGTTCAATAAGTTTACGGGTGGCTAGGTCGACACCGTAAGCCTTACGAGGTACACCGTTAATACTCTTGGTGGTAAGAACAGATTGAATTTTAATTGAATCGATATTTTCATCTTCAGCGATTTGTTCGGCAATTTCACGAGTGATGAGTTCATCGGCTTCCACATAACCTGGGACGGTTTGTGCAGCAAATCGACCGGCAATACGCTGAGCAAATTCAATACCAGTGTGTTCAGTTTCAGATTTGAAGATTTCGAAACCTGGGTCATCGTTTGGCTTATCGACGGTAAAGACATCCTGAGCCACATCGACAAGACGACGAGTGAGGTAACCAGAGTCAGCAGTACGGAGAGCGGTCGAGACCATACCTTGACGAGCACCACGGGTAGCGATGAAGGATTCAAGAGTGTTAAGACCCTTCTTGTAGCTAGACTTGACTGGAAGCTCAATTTCACGGTTGAAGATATCCACCATGATACCGATTTCAGCGGAAGCAATCTTAATACCAGAGACAGAACCACGAGCACCAGAGTTGGTCATCACAGCAATGTCGGTATCCATAGTTGCAAGCTTAGTCTTAAGGAAGTTAGAAATCTCAGTATCGATTTCACGCCAGTTGGCAACGGTCAAGGAGTAACGTTCGTCATCGGTGAGGAGACCTTGGTTGTACTGATCCTGAATAAGAGCAGTCTTGGCGTCACCCTTAGCGATGAAGTCTTGAATTTCTGGGTAAGTTGGGTAGTCATCCTTACAGGTCGAGATAGAAGCGATAGTTTCGTACTCGAAGGAAAGAGCCTTGAGTTCGTCAGCAATACGAACCGTCTCATCGGCGCCGTAAAGATTAAAGATGTCAGCCATTACCTTCTTCAAGTGCTTAGAAGTTTGAATGCCGTTATCAAATGGGTAATCTTCTGGCAAGATTTCGTTGAAGAAGACGCGACCGAGAGTGGTATTTCGAATAGCTTTCTTAGCAAATACGCGAATCGGAGTCTGAAGGGCAATATCACCAGCTTCGTAAGCCATTTCAGCTTCGTAAACTGAGCTATACGCACGTGGGGTTTCTGATTCGGTGCCTGGTTTATCGTAAGTAAGGTAATAAGCGCCAAGTACGATATCCTGATAAATCGAAAGCACTGGAGATCCATCAGCTGGCTTTAAGAGGTTGCTGGCAGCAGACATCAAAGTCTTAGCTTCCTGTTGTGCTTCATCAGAAAGTGGAAGGTGAACGGCCATTTGGTCACCATCGTAGTCAGCGTTAAAGCCGGAAGCTACGAGTGGATGAAGCTTAAGGGCCATACCATCCACGAGCTTTGGTTGGAAAGCCTGGATAGATAGACGGTGAAGTGACGGAGCACGGTTCAAGAGAACGTAACGACCTTGAATCACTTCATCAAGAGCATCCCAAACCACGGATTCTTTGGCATCAATCATACGAGAAGCAGCGCGAGAGTTGGAAGCATATTCGTGAGAAAGTAACCAAGATACTACGAAAGGCTTGAAGAGTTCAAGAGCCATGAGTTTTGGCAAACCACACTCATTAAGCTTAAGTTCAGGACCGATGACGATTACAGAACGACCTGAGTAGTCAACACGCTTACCGAGAAGGTTCTGACGGAAGCGACCCTGCTTACCTTTGAGAAGGTCAGAGAGGGATTTAAGCTTGCGGCGACCATTTTGGGAGCTGGCTTGACGACCATGATTGGCATTATTATCGATCAAAGCATCAACGGCTTCTTGGAGCATACGCATTTCGTTGTGAATAATCACCTCTGGTGCATTGAGGTCGAGTAATTTCTTCAAACGGTTATTACGGTTAATCACACGACGGTAAAGATCGTTAAGGTCGGAAGTCGCGAAACGACCACCAGGAAGTGAAATCATTGGACGGAGATCTGGTGGGATAACTGGAATGACAGTCAAAACGAGATCCACTGGTTTAATGTTGGAATTCTTCATGCCTTCAAGCAATTTGATACGCTTGATAAGTTTGCGTTCCTTTTGACCCTTAGCGTCTTCAGCTTGCGCAGAGAGATCTTCGATCATGGCATCAAGGTCAATTTCTTCGAGCAATTCACGAATGGCTTGAGCACCCATCTTAACGGTGACAAGTTCTTCGTATTCTTCTGGAAGGTTGCGGTAATCAATTTCGGAAATGACGGCGCCCTTCTTCAAGCCTTCAAGAATATTCTTGCGGGAATAGAAATCAGCATCTAAAGCTTCAAGTTCTTTAGCTTCTTCATTAGCTAAAACTTCAGCGTTAGCACCTTCAGCCTTAGCAGCTTCAGAATAACGAATCTTAATCGCTTGAATTGCAGCATCATGCTGAGCGATCAAGTCGCTTTTAACTTGCTCAATCTTCGCGTCATCAGCATTAATGATGAGATAAGAAGCGAAGTAGACAACTTTTTCAATTGACTTGACGGTGAGGTCAAGCAAAAGACTCAAAGCAGATGGGGTACCACGCATGAACCAGATATGAGCAACTGGTGCAGCGAGTTTGATGTGACCCATACGTTCGCGACGAGCGATAGATTTGGTAACTAAGTTACCTTCTTTATCGACGGCAGCTTCACGAGAGCGGACACCTTTAAGTTTACTATCATGTGGGTTAATATCTTTGACTGGACCAAAGATACGCTCACAGAATAAGCCATCACGCTCAGGTTTCTGAGTACGATAATTGATGGTTTCTGGCTTCAATACTTCACCATAACTCCAGCTCAAGATGTCTTCGGCGCTTGCTACGCAAAGACGAATTGAATCGAAGTCGCTGGCTGAGATATAATTATCCATCCAAGCCATATTTTAGAGCTCCTCTCCGAGATCGACGTTGTCGTCATCTCCTTCTGTTATTGATATTCCATCTTCAGTTAATGCTTCTTCAGTTTCTTCTTCAGTAAGATCGATGGTGTCATTACTGTCATCTTCAATGTGAACATTGTGTCTAGCGTAAATTTGACGGTCATCTTGTGCGCGCTCAATTTCACGAGAGGTATCTTCGATTACAGAGTCAGCATCACGCGCTTCCCCATTATCGAGAAGATCAACCTTAAGACCGAGACCTTGAAGTTCCTTGACTAAGACGTTGAAGCCTTCTGGAAGCTTAGGGCCTTGGATTGGTTCATTCTTAATAATGGATTCGTAAGCCTTGGCACGACCATAAACGTCATCGGACTTGATTGTGAGCATTTCTTGAAGGATGCTGGCAGCACCGTAAGCTTCAAGGGCCCAAACTTCCATTTCTCCGAAACGCTGACCACCGTTTTGAGCCTTACCACCGAGAGGTTGTTGGGTAACCATGGTGTAAGGACCAGTCGAACGAGCGTGAATCTTGTCTTCGACCATGTGGTGAAGCTTAATCATGTGCATCACACCAACTGCGGTTTTCTCGTGGAATGGTTCACCAGTGAGACCATCGTAAAGTTGGGTACGACCATTACTATCGATACCAGCTTTTTCGAGTTCCTTGGAGATTACTTCATCAGGAATACCGTTGAAGGATGGAGTTGCAACCTTATAGCCAAGGACGCGAGCAGCCATACCGATGTGGATTTCATAAAGCTGACCGAGGTTCATACGAGAAGGCACACCCATTGGGGAAAGTAGGACATCGATTGGGGTACCATCAGCCATAAATGGCATATCTTCGACGTTAAGTACGCGGGAAACCACACCCTTGTTACCGTAACGACCAGCCATCTTATCACCGACCTGGATCTTGCGCATTTCAGCGACGTAGATCTTGATCTGCATGAGCACACCAGCCTTAAGTTCATGACCTTGTTCACGAGTGTAAATGCGGACGCCGATAACTTTACCGGAAGTACCACCACTCATACGAACTGAGGTATCACGGACATCTTTGGCTTTTTCACCGAAGATGGCGCGAAGGAGACGTTCTTCTGAACTGAGCTCTTGTTCACCCTTAGGGGTGATTTTACCGACGAGAATGTCGCCGTTTTTCACTTCAGAACCAACGGTCACGATACCGTCTTCACCGAGGTGGCGAAGAGCGTGCTCAGAAACGTTAGGAATATCACGAGTAACCTGTTCTGGACCGAGTTTGGTTTCACGAACTTCTACATCGAAATCTTTAATGTTAATAGAGGTCAAAGTATCATCTTCGACAAGCTTGCGAGAAATCACGATGGCGTCATCCATGTTGTAACCACGCCATGGCATGAAGGCGACGAGAAGGTTGCGACCGAGAGCGAGTTCATTATTTTCAAGAGAAGCGCCTTCGATAAGAGTGTCGCCAGCTTTAACTTTTTGACCACGCACCGCCACACAGCGTTGGTTGTAACATTGATCAGAGTTGGTTTGTTCGAAATGCTCAACAAAGTATTCCTTAGAAGTTTTGTCAGCATATTTGACGATTACGGATTGACCGTCGGCCTTTTCGACTACACCATCACCTTCGGCGACAATAAGTTGAGAAGTGGCACGGGCGATATCATTTTCAATACCGGTACCAACGGTTGGGGCTTGATTGCGAAGAAGAGGCACAGCCTGTTTCTGCATGGCACAACCCATGAGTGCACGGTCGACACGGTTCTTTTCCACGAATGGAATCAGAGCGGCGGAAATACCGAGAATTTCCTTATGAGCGGCATCGACGTGGGTAACCTTTGCGGATTCAACCTGAACTGGCTGACCATTGACACGAGCGGAGACCCATTCGTCTTCAAATTCGCCTTTGGCGTTCAATTTTACAGAAGTATCAGCAATCACCATGTCGCGTTCGACGCTGGCATCGACGTAAATCACTTCGTCGGTGACTTTACCATTTTTCACTACGACATATGGAGCTTCAATAAAACCATATTCATTAATACGAGCGTAGGTAGCAAGGTTCAAGACGAGGCCCACGTTGCCACCTTCAGGGGTTTCAACGGTACAGATGCGACCGTAGTGAGTCGGGTGGGTATCACGCACATCGAAACCGGCGCGTTCACGAGTGAGACCACCAGGACCCATAGATGACAGACGGCGCTTGTGAGCAAGCTCGCCAAATGGGTTGTAAGAATCCATTAGCTGAGAAAGCTGAGAAGTACTAAAGAATTCACGAACTGCAGCTACCACTGGACGTGGGTTAAGAAGCTGAGATGGCGTGACTTTTTCTTTAGCATCAACCATCGACATGCGGTCTAGGATATTACGTTGCAAACGAAGCATACCAAGGCGGAATTGACGTTGGACAAGCTCACCAACCATGCGTACACGGCGGTTAGAGAGTGAATCGATATCGTCAGCTGGTTCTTGAGTATTATTCAAACGAATAATTTCGGCAATAATCGCTACAAGATCATCCATTTGCAAAGTACGATGAGTACTGTCGTTAGGGGTGTCAAAGCCAAGGCGTTGGTTAATCTTGAAACGACCGACACGAGAGTAGTCATAACGCTTGTAGTCGAAGAAAGTACGTTCAACCATGGAACGAGCGTTCTCGACGGTAGCCAAGTCACCTGGGCGGAGACGGCGGTAGACTTCGAGAAGGGCAGCAGCTTGAGAGCTGGTAGTGTCCTTGTCGATGGTGGAATCGATGTAATTAATCGCACCAGTGTCAACATTTTCGAATTTCGCCTTAATATCAGCATCCTTCACAACGCCAAGAGCGCGGAGAAGGGTAGTGACTGGGATTTTACGACGGCGATCGATCTTCACATAGATACAACCATTTGGCGCGGTCTCGAATTCGAGCCATGCACCACGACCTGGAATCACCTTAGCACCGTAATAGCGCTTCATACCAATGGTTTCGGCAGTGAAAAAGACACCAGCTGAACGAATCAACTGAGAGACAATCACACGCTCAGTACCATTAATGATGAAGGTGGCACGGTCAGTCATCCATGGGTAATTACCGAAGTAAATTTCCTGTTCGACGACTTCGCCGGTGACTTTGTTTTGAAGTTCAGCTTTGACGTGCAAAGGAGCTTCGTAGGTTTCAAGATTATATTTGGCTTCCTGAATGGTATGTTTTGGAGCCTTGAACTCATAATCTTTAAACTTTAGTGACAATTTTTGACCAGTATAGTCATCAATTGGATTGAGTTCGGTGAAAACTTCGCGTAGACCCGAACGTACAAATTCTTCCCAAGAATCTTTCTGATGTGCAGTAAGATCAGGGATAGGCAATTTGTCTCCTTCAGTGAAAAAGACACGATTGCCATCTGGAATGGTACTATTTTTACTCACTTTTCCCTCTTATTTAGTGTTGATAATCTTTAGCGCCGAAGATTACTGCCACTTATGTCTTTCCACCTCGCTAAAATAAAAAGACATGTTGATAGTAGGCACACTACTTCTTGTAGCCATTTTAACGCATTTTAGAGATTTTTTCAAGGGGCATTTCTGATTTTTGGAATCAAAAAACCACCTGATTTCGGGTGGGATTTTTGAACATATAAGCTCTCAACTTGTTTATGTAAGCCGACTCGCAGTTAGGCTTCGTTCAAAAATGAACTATCATTAGTATAACCATTATGATATTGAATGTCAAGAGAATTTAACAAGAAAAATACCCCATTTTGCGGGGTATTTTCAGTTTTACTAATTTAAAGCCAATTAGACTTCGAGGTCATCGAGATCGGCGAGTTCAGCGCGAGTTTTTTCGGCAAGACCGTCATTTTCTGCCTCAGTATCATCATCGTAACCCGCAACAGTGCGAGCGGCAGTAGGTTCACCTTCACCATCCAATTCATCAGTATTAACAATCTTAAGATTGTAACGGGCATCATTCTTCGTACCAAGAGCGCGAAGAAGGGTGCGGATAGACTGAGCGGTAGCACCACGGCGACCAATGACGCGGCCGACATCTTCTGGATCCACAGAAAGTGAAAGCAAGACACCTTTTTCATCAATAACGCGATTAATAGCGACTTTTTCTGGATTACTGACAAGAGTTTTTACGATAAATTCGACAAATTGTTGGTCAATGGTTGACATAGGTTCTCCGGTTAAGTTTATGGTTATATTATAGCACTTTTGGTAAAAAAACGCCCCTCTTCGGAGCGTTTTTTAAGAAATTAAGCTTCAGCTTCTTCTTTTGGTTGATTCTTACGAAGCTTATCTGCGTGCTTTGGAGCTTTTTGCTTCTTGGTAGGTTCTTTGACCCAGTCAGGAAGCTTGACACCTTCGAGCTTCAAGATGCGAGCTACACGAGTAGATGGTTGAGCACCATTCTTGAGGTAGAACTCGATTTTTTCCTTGTCGAGGGTGGTTTTCTTAGTTTCTGGATTGTAATTGCCGACCTCAGCCACAACGCGTCCAGAAAGTGGATGACGCTGGGATTCTTGGACGACTAGTCGAAATGTTGGGTAGTGAGTACGACCATTACGCTGCATACGAATCGCGAGCATGTTTTCTCCTTAATTAATTTTAAATATTCTAACTGATTTTGTGAAAAAATGCAAATTATTCGAAAGGTGATGAGGCTTATATGTAATCTAGATGATGAATTATTTGCGCAGTGTGAGACGACCTGTGGCTGGAAGTTGGTTGCCGAGGTGTTTTTTGTAATATTTAATACCTTCGGTAGCGGCATTAGATTGAGCCTCCTGCTTACTATGTCCGGAACCGGTACCACGAATGTGGCCGGCAACCACCACATTGACCGAGAAAATACGGTCGTGATCTGGGCCTTCTTCCTTAATCACGTGATATTGAGGGGTAGCGCCATCGGTCTTTTGAGCGAGTTCCTGCAGATAACTCTTGGAATCACGCCATGATTCATTGATGATAATCTCATCCATTTTGGTAAGGATATGTTGATAAATAAATTGCTTAGCACGCAGATACCCCTGATCAAGATAGATTGCACCAGTCACGGCCTCGAAACAGTCAGCAATAATTGAGGCATGAGTGCGATCGCTACCGAGCTTTTCACCTTTCGAGAGACGAATGAGATGAAGATAGCCAATTTCAGTAGAGGCGCGGCCAATAGACTCAGTGCGCACCAAGGCGGAA
>CALKRO010000096.1 GCA_937990205.1 uncultured Candidatus Saccharibacteria bacterium
TCTGTATGACGGTAGTGGGGTGGCTGTTTTCTTATGTGTGGTTCAATGTGCCGCCGGCACGTTTTATGATGGGTGATGTGGGGTCGTTTGCACTGGGTGCGGGGCTTGGCGTGGTATCTATGATGACGAATTCATTGTTACTTTTGCCTGTAATTGGACTGCTATTTGTGGTGGAGGCAGGCTCATCTTTGATCCAGATGATTTCGAAGAAATTTTTCAAGCGTAAGATTTTTATTTCAGCGCCGATCCATCATCATTTGGAAGCAAATGGTTGGGGTGAGGCCAAAATTGTGATGCGTTTTTGGGTAATTGCGGGAGTTTGCGCAATTGTCGGGGTATTTCTGGCGATGGTGAGTGGAATTATTAAAAGATAAAAACTTTTGGAGTGGGATTAGATGCGACAACATAAGGCAAATTATAAAATTATCATTACGATGATAATTTTGATTGCCATCGGGTTGATGATGATTGCTTTAGTAGGTCCGTCTTATGCGAAAGTGAAGGGGGAAGATACAACGTATTGGTTGGATCAAGTGAAATATCTGGCAATTACGGCGGTGCTGCTATTTTTTGAGACTAGAGTGAATTTGGTGGAAGTGGAAAAAGCTAAAAAACCTAGTGGGATTTGGCGAATACTGGATGCTATAGCAAAACAATTACCAATGATTTTGTTGATTGTGGGGTTATCTTTGAATTTACTACTGGCGGTGGCAGCGGGGCGTTCAACTTTGGCATATTGTCAGTTAGGGGCCTGTAGGTGGCTGAGACTCGGGCCAATTACGATTCAGGTGTCGGATTTTTTGAAATTAGGAGTGATGCTTTATCTAGCAAAGATTACCGCGGATTTTCAGGCGAGGGGTGGATTTTTGGAAGAGGCTGGCAGGACGACGGCACTCGGAATGTTGATGCAGCTTTTGATGGATTTATATGTGAGAATCAAAGGCAGAAAAGAGGGGAGGAGTACGAATTCGAAGAGCCAGGCGAGTGCTTCGGGAGGAACGGCTTTTTCTAGTCAAGTGAATTTTAGTCGTAATAATTATAGTTTTAATCAGGGCTTTAATGCGACGGGAAATTTGGCGCGGGAAAATGGGCAAAGCAATAGGCTGATGAGAGGCGCAGCAAAAATTTTAGCGCGAGGCCAAGCAAATGGCTGGACAAGTGCGGAGATTTTGAGAGAAGGTTATAAATTTTATGCGAAATTTTTTGGTGTTTTAGGGGTTTCGTTATTTTTGATTGTGGTATCTCAGAAAGACTTGGGTTCGGCGGTACCGCTCGGGGTGATTGCGCTGACGATTTTATTTGTGGCGGGAATTAAGATTTGGAAAATTATGATTATGTTTGCGGTAATTTTGGTGCTGGGTGTGGGGATGATTTTGTCTTCACCGCACCGTCGTGAACGTTTGTTTACTTTTACGGGTAAGGGTGATGCGACGACGGATTATCATATTGAAAACGCGCTAATCACGGTGGGGTCGGGGGGATTTCTCGGAGTGGGAATTGGGAATAACGTGCAGACGGCGGGATATTTGCCAGAGTCAATTACCGACTCGATGTTCGCGGTGGTTTCCGAAATGTGGGGATTCGTAGGGGCGGTAGCAGTGATCGGACTTTATGTGCATTTATTCATGGAAATTCTAAAAGTGGCGAACACTTCGGAAAATCTCTATTTTAGATTGGTGACGATGGGGGTGTTTGCTTGGCTGTTTTCACAGGTGGCGGTGAATATTAGTGCGATGATTGCATTGATTCCGCTGACTGGGATTACTTTACCGTTACTTTCGAAGGGTGGAACCAGTCTTCTGATAACGTGTTTTGGGCTGGGGTTAGTAATTAACATTTCGCGGTTTACTGCGAGGACGGAAATTTCAGATGATGAGCGAAATGAGGAAATTAAAAATAATTTAAGGATGAGTAGAAGCAGTAGACTGGGAGGAAGAAGATGAAAATTTTAGTAGTAGGCGGCGGATCGGGCGGACATATTACTCCAGCGATGTCGGTGGTGCAAGAAATTTTGAAGATGAAGCCGAAGAGTAAAATCGAATTCTGGACTGATGCGAAATATTATAAAAATGTAGTGAAGCTGGCAAATGAAGCGAAGCTGGCGTGGGGCGGCGAAGAAGAGACGGGGGTAAAATTATATTTACGTGTGCGTAAGGTTTTTGCGGGGAAATTTCATCGTTATCATGGTTTGAAATTGTCAGATTATTTTGATAATCACGCGAAGACTTTTTGCGATGTGGTGTTCGGAAATATTGCGGGGGCTTTCGGGTTTACTATGGGGTTTCTGCAAACTTTGTGGCGTTTTAGTCGAAAAGAAAATCGTCCGGATGTAATTTTCTTGAAAGGTGGGTTCGTGGGGCTACCGGTCGGAATCGTGGCGGGAATTTTTAAGATTCCATATTTGATTCACGAATCGGATGCAACGATGGGATTAGCGAATCGTATTTTGAGTAAAAAAGCGAAAACTATTGCCATGGGTACGCCGGTAGAAAAAGAGGATTCGCGTTACGTGTTTGTGGGAATTCCAGTGGGGAAAGAATTTGAAAAAGTGGCGGAAAGTAAAAAGAGACGCTTGAAGAGAGAGTTAGGATTTGATCCAGAGCGAAATTTGGTGATCGTGACGGGTGGTTCGCAAGGTTCGATGCATATTAACCAGGCGGTGCGGGAAATTTTACCAGAACTTTTGAAGTATACGTCGGTTGGATTGGTGTCTGGTCGTAAGCATTACGAGGATATGATTGATCTGAAGAAATATGAAACTTGGGAAAAAGGTAAATTGACTTCGGAATTCCGGATGTGGAATTTTTCGCCAGTGATGCACGAAATTTTAGGTGCGGGAGATATTGTGGTCTCGCGTGCAGGTGCAACTACGATGGCAGAGCTAGCGAGTTTGGGGAAGCCAACAATTTTGGTGCCGTTTGAAAAATTACCGGGCGGACATCAGGTGAAAAATGCGGAAAAATTAGCGCGCGATGAAGCGGTGGAAATGATTTTGGACCGCGACATGGAGATGGCTCCAGAAAAATTATTGAAAAAGATTTTGAATTTGCTAAAAAATAGCGAGAAGCAAGCTAAGTTAGTGATGAATTTTAAGAAATATGCGAAATTAGATGCGAGCGAGTCGCTAGCAAAATTAGTGTTGGGCTTGAAGAAATAAGATTAAAAAAAACAGGATTTGAAAGAATCAGGGTAAAATAGTTTTTGAAAATATAAAGGCGATAAAAGTGAGAATTAATAAGACGATTGCCTCGAAGCGGGAAGAAGTGATTCTGGAGTCGACGAGGCTGAAGGAAGAAAAAAGGCGAAAACGTAAAAAAGTGATGCGTTTCGTGGGGCTGAGTACGGCGCTGGCGCTTGGTACGGCAGGTCTGACACTTGGCGCGGTAAGTCTGATCAATCGGGGTGACGCGAAAAAGACGGAAGTGAAACCGACGGTGGTGAATTTAACTTCGAGCGTGGAAATTGTCGACGAATCGGGGAATAAAAACCTGATTACGGACAAGATTAAGCAATACGTGGCATTGCTGGAACAGGATTTGAAGGATTTGGGGGTGAAAATGACTAAAGTGGTGCTGCCGACGGATAAAACGAGGCAGCTAGATGTCTATCTTGAGGGCCGTACGGAGTACTATAAGTGTCTGATTGATCGTTCGCCAGCGGAATCGGCGGAGGATATCGAGCGGATGCAGCGTTATTTGATAGCGAATAATCTCGCACCAATCTATGTGGATGTGAGGATTGAGAGTCGAGCCTACTATAAATAGGCTGCAAAGTGAGATTGAATACAAAAATTAACCGAGAGGCTTCAGGAAGAGGTCTCTTTTTTGCGCGCTATTTAGGCTTTTGTTTTTATGAGCTGTTTTTTGTGGGTGATGTGGTTTTTACGAAAGAGACGGAAACGATATGAATAGATGTTGGGTTTACGGAAATGACATGAGTGGATGTTCGGTTTTTGGTGAAGGACGAAAAAACAAGCTGGCG
>CALKRO010000097.1 GCA_937990205.1 uncultured Candidatus Saccharibacteria bacterium
ATACGATTACGTTCGGTGTATTTTTGAAGGTAGCGAATTTTTGGAAACAAAGGATTGCTTTCATCCATTACACAGTTTTTACCAGTTGCCCAGTTTTTTGCTTCTGGAGAAAGTGCTTGATAACCAGAATTAATCATATCAAGGAAACTACCAATTAATGGAATGGAACTAATAAATGAATTAGTATTAACAGGTGAAACGGCGTCTAGAATATTTTGATCAAAAATACCAAACGGAGATTTGCGATTGTCACAATATTTGATTTTTTTATCTAGGGTAGAATCTTCTTTTACTTCTCTTTTACCGTCTTTTTCGGTAGTGTTTTCGGAGAGAATGCTTTGATATGTGGAATCATTTTCATCAAGATTTTTTAGACTTGGATCGGAAGCCGTAATATGACCACCGTATATATTACAAGCACCACCAATATTACTGAGGCGTTCGCAAACCTTTGGATCTTGTTGTTGGTCGTAGAAATTTTTAGCGTCTTTATTTGAATCATAAACTGTACTAACTACTTGAGTGGATGAAGCAAAAGTTTTTGCGGAAGCAATATCGGATAGAATATTGGCACTTTTAGAAGTACTAGAAGAAAAAGTTGAAAGATTTTTCAGAAAATTATTATTAAAATGTAAATAACTAAATTTTGTAGCGAGACTACCAAGGAAAGTATTTGAATTGGAGGCGTCAAATGGACTGTGATTATAGCGGTCCAACCTAGCTTCTTCATTGGCGGCGAGAACTAATTCTTGGCTATAAGCCTGAGCCATTTTCTTTGAAGCAACACCTAAGCCTATAGTAGTCATAGCAATAAACCCCGCCGATATAGCAGCACCTTTAAAAAATTCTTCTCCTGCTGGGATACCCTTCAATACGAGTTCAGGGTTACTCATAATGGTTTTAGCTACATAAGGAATAAGGACGGATAATCCTGAAGAGATAATAGCTGAAACCCCAAAACTGATCGCTGTATCTACTGCAAGTTTCTTTAAATAGGTACCAACAGCAATACTAGCACCACCAGTCGGTAAGGCTGCAACCGCAGCGGCGGCATCTGATGCGAAATCAACAATAGAAGCGGCAAAGTTTGCAACAGCACAACCGTTATTAGCTTCATTAGACATGGTAATTTTGTTTTTTAGAGCATTAAATGAATTTTCAACGGCATAATGTTTCGTTAAGCCTAATAAAGCAGTAGATCCAGATAAAATGGTAAATGAACCTTGAGATTGCAATTGAGACCCCTCAATAGGTGTATCTTTTCCAGTATCAGTATTAATATAAGTTGTTTTTTGACTGTCTGATTTTAATGCTTGAACATCACTAGATGGTGACTCGTTTCCATTACCAGATCTAGTCTTACTAAAAGATTCCATATCTCGGTAACTTCTAGCTGCGCTTGTGGCAATTTTATGTGCAGTAACAAGTGAACCAATAATATTAGAGACACGCATTACCGTACAGACATTTCGAACCCCACCAGAAACTGCGGATATATTATTAATAAAACTCTTAGCTCGCATATCCGCAGTATCTAATTTAGCAGTTTCAGTCTCAATAATATTGGATTTAGATCCAGTATTGGGTGTATCAACGTCGGTTTCAGTACTTTTAACTTCTACGACTTCAGTTTCCACTGTAGTCTTTTTATTGCCATTATCATCTGTACCAGCATCTTTTTGACGATCCTCGGCGTAACGACCATCAACTCCAGCACTTTTGAACTGTTCAACGTTTAATTTTTTAAGTGATTCTTTATTGACTTTATCGTCCATGGAATTTTTAAATGAACGATAAAAGTTTCGACTTACATTTATAGCTTTAAATGCAGTCATGGCTATAGGGTCAAAAAAGTTAATGGCTCGACCATATTTAGCTTTCGTAAAATCATTTTGAAAGCTAATATCGGAATTATAGGTAGATTTTAGATTATCGGCGGTGATGGTTTTGTTTTTGTATTTAAGAATGTGCTCCTTACCGTTATCCTCGACGGCGATTTTATTCTTGGCTAGACGTTGTTTAAGCCAGTCCGGAAATTGTCCATGTTTTTTCTGCATAAATTCTTTGGTCATTTGAAGAGAGGTGGCAGAATAAGTGGCAAACATAGTATCAGTAGCGCGTGTGACTAAGGTTTCGATGTGGTTCGCAATATTAGAAATGCCGAAAATTACACTAAAAAGTCCACCAAAAAATATAACAATGAGACCGATGAGAGGGGCGTATTTTTTGAGTTTTTTTGCTTTTTCTTTGCCAGAAAGTCGATTTTGATTTTGAAAATTACCGGAACCAGTGTAGAAAGATTTTTGCTCAAGATCGCGGAGATTGGCTAAAGAATTAGTTTCGGAATTCGCGACGGCGCTAGAATTTTCGAGAGACTGCAAGGTGCTTTGACTGGATCCAGCGGAGCTGGAAGAAGAACTCGGCTGTGCAATTTGGTTTCTAAAAACAGCAGAATCATTATCCGAATTTTTCGATACAGAAAAATCAGGCTTAATATTATCTTCGCCGTAATAGACCTTTGACATAAGGATATTATATGAAATTTTTGGAAAAAAATCGAGTGGCAAACAAAAATTGAAGGAAAAAATAACTCATATTTCAGAGTTATTTTTTTATATTATTATGAAGATTTTTTTAATTTCTAAATAATTAGTTATTTTTATCGTAACGGGTAGGATTGGTGGAAATTAGGCTGGTTTCGGTATCAGAAGCGACGATTTGGATGTGGACGTGGTTTTGGCCAGCAAAGAAAAGACCATGACCGATTGGAAAACTCGATAGACGTTTTCTTTCCTCTTCAGTAAGTTTGAAAACATCTGACAAGACATCGACGGCGGCGGCAGATTGTTTCAGAAGTAACTGCATAGAAGAGTTCATGACGATGGCACGACCCATTTTATTACTCATGAAGTCTTCGACGTCCTGAGTAATAGTGGTGAGACCAAGATAATACTTACGGGCACGCTTGGCGAGGGAGAATAAGAAGTTCGCTGAATCATCATATTTCATGAGTTGCCAAGCCTCATCCACGATGAGAATACGGCGCTTTTGCTTGGCGCGCACGATATTCCAAATATGGTTGAGCACGATGTACATAGCGACAGGGCGAAGTTCATCTTCGAGGTCACGAATATTGAAGACGACCATTTGGTTATTAATATCGATATTGGATTGCTGAGAGAAAATACCTGCGAAAGTACCAGTGGCGTACTTGCGAAGACGTTGGGCGAGTTGTGGACCGGAGCCTCCCATATGGGCGAGAGTATCGTAGAGATTAATAATGGTAGGTGGAGTGGATTGATGAGTGAGCGGATCGGAAGTAATGCCGGCACGAGCGTAAGTATCGATAAGGGCTTGATCAAGGTCGGCCTCTTCATTGGCCGAAAGTGAAGAAATTGGTTGACCATTCGGGCCGATTTGGGTACCGCCGAGCATGAGACGAAAAAGACCATGTAGAGTAACGAGATTGGCGCGCAGAGCGTCAGAAGCATCTTCGGAATCAATGACTTTTGGTAAGTCGAAAGGATTGATACGGACATCAGAATTAAGAGAGAGACGCACATAAGATCCGCCGACAGCGTCACTAAGTTTTTGATATTCGTTTTCTGGGTCGATAATAACAATTTCGGTACCCATCATCATGGAACGGATGGCTTCGAGCTTCACAGCAAAGGATTTACCAGCACCAGATTTAGCGAAGACTACGAGGTTGGCATTTTCTAGAGTGAAACGGTCAAAAATGACTAAGCCTTGGTTGTGCATATTAACACCATAAAGAATGCCGCGTTCCTGAGTGAGATCAGCAGAAGTAAATGGGAAGGAAGTCGAGATGGCGCTTGTATTCATATTGCGGCGAATTTGGAGTTGGTCAGTGGCCATCGGCATAGTGGTATTCATCCCCTGCTCTTGTTGAGAAGTGGCAACCTTAGAGAAAATCATTAATTGACCGAACATAGTTTCGATTTTATGTTGGACGTAATTTAATTCGTCGAGTGAATCAGCCCAGAGTGTAACATAAAGACCGAAGCGGAAGAATTTTTCGTAACCAAGCTGTAATTGGTCACGAAGCTCTTCGGCATCCTGGATGGCAGCATCGGTTTCTGGGTTACGAATGCGGCCTTTTTCGGCGTTAAGTGAAATATCAGCTTCGAGCTGAGTAACTTTTTTACGCAAGTTTTTCATCACGACGGTAGTATCGACCGGGTAGATGTAAATAGAAATATCGAGCACCTCATCGATATTAATGAGAGGACTGAGCCAGCCGGTACTGAGAGTACGAGGATAACCATAGACATAAATAGTGCGACCATATTTGGTGCCAAGACGGAAATGATCGGATTGAATTTCAATAGAAGATGGAGAAATTAAATCGCGAAGGGTGGTAATACCCTGCTCAAACGCGCGTTGAATTTCTGCTTCTTCCATCGATTGTTTTTGAGCGGCGATTTCGGCAGCGGTAAGTTTTTTAGCCATGTGTTTCCTCTATTATGTTTATAAAATTATTTAAAATTATCTTGGTTGATTTCCTGGGTAGTTGGTGGGATTCGGATTCATTGGTGGCTGAATCGGATTTTGCATCGGAGCCTGAGCTTGGTTTTGACCTGGGGTTTGATTTGGGTTTTGGATAGGAGCGGCTACCGGTT
>CALKRO010000098.1 GCA_937990205.1 uncultured Candidatus Saccharibacteria bacterium
CTGATTATGTGATTGATATGGGCCCTGGCGCGGGAGAGGGAGGCGGTCAGATCGTGGCGGTTGGTATACCGGCGGAGGTTGCTACTTCAACGGAAAGTGCGTCGGCTCCCTTTTTAGCGGCGGCCTTGAAGTAAGAATGCACTGATGATTTAGAAGACTTATTTATAAGCCTTCTAAATCATCAGTACCGCATCGAACTTTATTGGCCGCTTTGCCCTCCCAGGTTCATCTAGTGGTATTAGAGCAGAGGTAGTTAACATCTTTTTATGACGTTTAGCCCGGTTCGGTGATTGCGAAAAAACTTTGTACATCTTCCTCTATCTACTATCGTTAAAATAGTAAATTTTCTTAAATATCACTAGATATAAGGAGTAATCATGGCTGAGATTAACAGCAAGAAAGTACTGATTCTAGCTGGACAGGGTGTAGAGCAGGTTGAGCTCACCTCACCGCGTGATGCACTCAAGGACGCTGGCGCTCAGGTTGTAGTTGCTGCTGCCGATGGTAAAGAGTTCCAGGCTATGAATGGCGACTGGGAGAAAGCAGATACCTTCACTCCCGATCTTGCACTAGCAGACGTTAGCGTTGAAGAATTCGACGCACTCGTGCTCACCGGCGGTACCCTCAACGCTGATGCAATGCGCATCAACTCTGAGGCTCGCTCCATCACCGTTCAGTTCTTTGAAGCAGAGAAGCCTGTTGCGGCAATCTGCCACGCACCCTGGTTGCTTATCGACTCCAACAAGGTAGCAGGTAAGAAAATGACCTCCTATACTTCGGTAAAGCTGGATCTTCAAAACGCTGGCGCCGAATGGGTAGATGAAGAAGTCGTCGAAGACGGCAACCTCATCACTAGCCGCAACCCTGGCGACCTTGAGGCATTTAACAAGGCAATTATCGCCAAATTGAGCTAACCCCTCTTAGGTAGATATTCGCCCTCCTGACACGATACGCAGGGAGAGGACTAATCCGGTCCAGCTAGCCGAATTATCCTCTACCTGCGTATCCGTTTTATAAACTACTATCACTCACTCCTTGCTTCTGAAGCTCCGCTCACCAGTTGCCAGCGCATTTAGTAAGAAATAACAATCTTCCCCACAGTTCGTGAGGTCTCACTCACCCGATGTCCCTTCCGAAAAGTCTCTACCGACAAACCAGATAGATATTCTTGGGCTGTTCCCTGAAGGTCGCCATTATCAAGCATCGAAGCTACCTCTTGCAAGAGCTCCCCCCTGATACCCCATATCAGGAGTTTCAAACATCGATCGAGTAAACATAAATTCAGGGGTAATAGAAATAGATTTAGTCTTAAAATCCGCCACCTTCAGAGAAACCGGGTCATCAATAAACACTAACTGCCCCCGAGTATTCATCGCCTGAGCCAGTTCTTCTTCTTTACCCTCGGTGTAGGCAGAGCATTAGACGGATTGTGGGTGAAGCGTAGCTGTCTAATTCTTGCCACAGAACGTAAAGAAAAT
>CALKRO010000099.1 GCA_937990205.1 uncultured Candidatus Saccharibacteria bacterium
AAGCAAGTTATGGAGACGAAATAGTGAAAAATAAAAAGGAGCCATCGTGGCTCTAAGAAGTGAATATTGTTATTTTAGGTTAATTTTTAAGCTTTGGCAAGGCTAGTTCAGCGATTTTTTCTGGAACCTCGTAATTGATGAGATGTCCTGCATTCGGGATAAAATCTACCTCAGCGTGGAATTTTTTGGCAATTTCTTTTACCTTGCGGGATGGATTCATGCGATCTTTTTTACCAGCTATGAAGTAGGCTTGTTTTTCGAAATTAAAATCAGAAATCGAGTAAGACATAGAGAAAACAGCGGCTCGCATTTCATCTCGAATAGAAGTAAATTTACGAGCACACGCGTAGGTGAGATCGAGAATCTGACGTTTTTTAGAACGATACGCGCCCGCAATGAGAAATTCCGTACAGACATAGCTGACAAATTTATTAGGTACCAAGGCAATTAGCGGAATTAGGGGTAAAATAAATTTTGGGGGATGTGTAGCGATAGGGCTAAGGAAGAAAATCTTATTATGAATAAGGTGGCTGTATTTTTCGGCAGTGGCGGCGGCGAGGATAGACCCCATAGAATGGCCAATCAGAATTGGGTGATCGAGGTGTTTGTCGAGGATGTAATTCGCGATAAAGTCCGCGTAGCCATCTTTATTAAAATCGGTAAAATTTGGCAAAGTCTCATTTTGGGTATTGAAAGCTGGTGGGATATCGGGATTAAAAACCTGGTACCCCTCAGCTTCGAGCAGTTTTTGAAATTCAGCCAAACCTAAATGATTGCCACGAAAACCATGGACGAGTAGAATGGGTGGTTTTTGGTCGGATTTTTTCATTAATTAAACAGCTTTAATTTTTTCGAGCGCGTTCAAAATTCCTTCACGGTCAAAACCAAGAACTTGGATCGGGTTTTTGTCGGATTCATCAGTAATGATGGTAATTGGAACCGCAGAAATGCCTGGAAAATTACTAGCATCAAGTTCAACGTATTCAAGATTTTTTTGCTCTAACCAATCGATAAGAGCGTGGCAATAGCCGCAAGTAGGACTCGTAATGACTTTAATCATAACATCCTTTCATAGTTAATTATTATATTATTCTAAAACAATTTAGGAAAAACCACAAGGTTTAAGCTAGAGCGACTTAGCTTTATCAAGTTGAGGGTCTTTGTCTTCGGTGATATCCTGGACGGTGCGATCAATTTCGACGTCTGGCTTAATGCCGGTCTTATTGATTGAAGAGCCATTCGGTGTATACCAGTGAGCAGTAGTAACCTTGAGTTTACCGCCATCGCTGAGATTGAGCATAGTCTGCATGACACCTTTTCCAAAAGAAGTCATACCGACAATAGTGGCTTTTTGATAATCTTTGAGGGCGCCAGCAACGATTTCAGAGGCGGAAGCAGTGGATCGATTAATTAGAACGATGGTTTTGGTGTCCTTGAAAATAGGATTTTTGCCACGAGGGACGTAGTCGGTTTTGTCGTCGTTGTGGATAGATTTTTCAATCATATATTTATCGCCGCCGTTAAGCCAAAGTGAAAGCATTTCACCTGCCGCTGAGACATAGCCACCGCCATTATTGCGAAGGTCAAGAATAACTTTATCGACCTGCTTGGCTTTAGCTTGCTCAGCGAGCTTACGCACGAGGGAGCCGGTGTCTTCGGCGAAGCGGTAAACAGAGATAATGGCGGTTTTATCACTATAGGAAATGTCGGCGGAGACGTTGTTAATTTTTTCGCGAGTCATTTCGAAAGTCAGAGTGTCGGTACCGCGGAGTACTTCAACTTTAACCTTATCACCGGATTTGCCGCGGAGTTTCTTGGCGACATCTTCGGTGGTTTTACCATCTACGTTTTCGTCATTAATTTTTACGATACGATCACCTGGTTTAATGCCTGCCTTACGAGCAGGATTGTCTGGAAGTGTGCGTACTACCACCGTGTGATTGTTGCGAAAAGTTAGCTCCATGCCAACTCCGGCTTCATTAATTTCACCATTGAGATCGGATAAGAATTCATTCCCTTCTTTGGCAGTAAGATAAGTAGTGTAGGGATCATCAAGTGCAGCGGCAATACCACGCTTGGCTCCAGTGAGGGCGTTATCTTCCGTGACTTCACCATCGTAGAAGGATTTTAACTCGGTGTAGAGTTCGTCAAGAGAATCCCAATTCGCTTGTTCGCTTTTACGAAAGCCAATATAAGGAGAAAAATTTGTAAGAATAAATTGCCAATTAGAACCAACAAAAAAACCTGCAACGAGGAAAATAAATGAGGTGATAATTGAAGTGCTAAGATTGATTTTTCGTGGTTTCCACTCTGTTTTCATTATTTAATTATAGCATAATCGATAAGACTAGGTGGCGGTTTTTAGGTTAAAAAAATACCGCTGGCTTGCGGTATTTATATGGGTAGTGATTTAGTCGAAATGAATGTAGCTGGTAAATTGATTTGGACTTACTTTAGTACGGACGCCGAAGTCACCCCATTGACCAGACTTGGACGAGTATGGGTTGTTATATTCAGAGACCGTAATAGTGCCATCAGCATTAACAGATTCAACCCAGGCTACGTGACCGAATTGACCACTAGTGGTTTGAGCGATAGTGTGGGCAGCAGGTACGCGGTCAACACGGTAGCCACGGGCACGAGCGGCGGCGGCCCAGCTATAGGCGTTGCCCCAACCGGTGATGCGAATATTGCGGCCATAATATTCGACGGCTTTATAAGCAGCATAGCTAGTACATTGACAAATGTAATAAGAATCTAGAACGCCAGCAATGTTGTCACGAGGGCAAGAGTATCCGTAATTGCCGACAAATGCCCCGTAACTGTTAAAACCGTCAGCTTTGGTACCGAATCCAGCACTAGTGGAAGCGCGGGAGAGATATTCCTGATACTCTTTATTAATTAACTTAATCTTTTCTTCCCTGGAAGCGGCAGCTTCTGCAGCGAAGGAAGCGGCATTATCTTTATACTTTAAAATTAATTCCTGTTGCTCAGCTTTTTTATCTTCGATAGCCTTGCGCTGGATTTGTTGGTCTAAAATAATGCGGTCAATTTCAGTCTTTTGCTTTTCGAGATCGTCTTTCATGGTCTTTACATTTTGAGCTGAGGAATTCACCTGGTCTTTAGCGGTGTCGATGCGAGATTTCTTTTCGGCAAAATCTGAAAGTGAGTTACTGCTAGCTAACACCATGATAGCGTCGGTTTCACCTTCAAGGTGAATATTAACTAGCATATTTGCAAGAGCTGCACGTTGAAGTTTGAGTTTTTTAGTAGTGTCTTCAATCTTGATTTTGAGGTCACTTGCCTCAGCTTCGTTCGCCTTAATACGTGCTTCGTAGACGATGATTTCCTGTTGCATACGTTCGACTTCGCCTTCGAGAGTGACAGCGGCTTTAGCGGCTTGGTTGGCTTTTTCAGCGGCTTCGACTTCAGCTTTTTTAGCGGTACGACAGGCGGCGCTAGTACAATAGGCCTCATTCTCTACTGCTGAAACGTTAGAATCGTTCTTTTGAATGAATGGAATAGAGCCTAAAATGAGCGCAAAAATTAGGGTAAAAATAAGAGTACGGCCTTTTTTCATGGTTTTAACTTTACGATTATTTCTTGCGTTTTTTCGAATCTTAAAATTGTTTTTTATTTTGCTCATTAAACTATACTCCACTATAATTTAATTTGTTATTTCGGTATCTTACGATACTTTTGCTATATTTTAGCACAGAATAATATGAAAAGGCAATGCTTATTTTGACTTGGTGAAGGAAAAAGCTCTGCTTATTTTGAGTAGAGCGGAATAGTGCTGTTTGATATTTTAAGCAGAGCGGAATGATAAGAGTGGAATTTTAAGCTAGACGGAATGATGAGAGTGGGTTTTTAAGCTAAGCGGAATATTTAGAGTCTCTTGAGGTATTTGCGGACGGCAATGGAAGACGAGAGGAAGGCGATAAAGATACCAAGTAAGGTGAGGGCTAGGCCAATTAGAAAGATGCTTGGCGAATTTACGAAACTAGAAACTAGGGTGACGTCAATGTCATAGCCACTGAGTTTTGGGGCGATGAGGCGGAAGAGGAAGAAGCCAATGATAGTTGAGATGATGCCGGCAAAGAAACCAGACATGATAGCCTCAATGAGGAATGGGCCGCGAATAAAATGATTATCGGCACCGACTAATTTTTCCATGTAGATTTCTTCACTACGAGAGTAAATAGCCATGCGGATGGTATTGAAAATGACTAGAACAGAGATTACTAAGAGAATGAGCGAGATGGCGAGACCACCAGTTTTGGCAATGTTTGACCAAGAAGTGATGGTTTCGATGGCGGTGTCATTAGTGTCGTAGGTCGGTTCCTTTTTTGGATCGAGATTTTCGTGAACTTCCGAATCGGTATTAACGATTTCCTTAATGGTGTTAAGTTTATTTGTATCGTAGACTTTTATGCGAAGTGCGGAAGGCATAGAGGAAAGCATGAGTTCTTTCATGTCAGGATCATCGAGGGTAGAAAGGAGATTATTTTCATTATTTTTCTTAGTTTCCTCAACGAATTTATTGAATTCTTCCTCGGTAGTAGTATAGGAAATTTGACGAATATTAGAGTCGGCGGAGAATTTTTTCTTGATTTTTTCAAGCGTAATGATTTCGGTATTAGGTTTAAAATAAATGGTAATATCGACTTTTTCGCGCATTTTATCGGCGGTAGAAGATAGTACCAAGCTAGCAGTGGCGGTAGCAAAAAGCAGTGTTAAAGTGAGAGTCATCACGAAAGTTGAAGTGATAGAAAGCCAAATATTACGACCATAGCCGATGATGCCGTATTTCATGATGCGTAAATTAGTGCGAAGGAGATGTCCGCGACTATTTTTCTGCATGGTTTTGAGTTTTCTTAAGGTTTCATTTTTTTGTTTCATAGGCTTCCTTATTGAATTAAACGGTGATTACGCGAACGTTTGGTCTGGTTGGATTCAGGCGGCCTGGAGCTGGTGATAGAATTGGAATTTTCGTGAGGAACTCTGAGCTGCGAGCGTTGACTATCGCGGTAAAGTTCGGTTTCGCGTCGAGGAGTGGTTTCGTGGCGAGGTTCAGTCTCATGACGGAATTCGACCTCGCGACGAGGTTCGGTTTCTCGGCGAGGAGTGGTTTCGCGGCGAAGCTCAGCTTCGGCGGTTTTATAAAGATAAGAAGTCGGGCGCATGTGGCCTGGTTGTGGTAAATCGGAAATACCGTCATTATCAGTGTCAAGGCGATAAATACCGTGCTCTTTTTGGTCGGAAATAATCTTACCATCACGCATAGTGATGACGCGCTTCTTTAAGAGATTGACGATATTGGCATCGTGGGTGGTAACTAAAATAGTGGTACCGTAATTGTTAATTTTTTGTAATAAATCAATAATTTCCTTAGAGGTTAAAACATCGAGGTTGCCAGTAGGCTCATCGGCAATGAGAATTTTTGGTTGACGAGCGACAGAACGCGCAATTGAGACGCGTTGTCTTTCTCCACCGGAGAGGTCGGCAGGAAAACGATTGGCTTTATCGGAGAGACCGACAAGGTCAAGTACTTTCGGTACGGTATTTTCAATTTCATGATTCGACATGCCGGCGATTTCGAGAGCGAAGGCGACGTTTTCAAAAACCGTACGAGACGGAAGTAGTTTGTAGTCCTGGAAAACTACACCAATACGGCGACGATAATCTGGAATATGGCGACGTTTTACGTAATCAAGATCGATGCCACCGATAATAATCTTTCCAGAATCTGGAGTAGCTTCCTTGGTAATCATCTTCAAGAGAGTAGACTTACCGGCACCGGATTTACCAACCAAAAAAACAAATTCATTAGCACTAATATGCAAGGAAATATCATCGAGAACAGCGCGGGTGCCCTTACCGTAGCGCTTGGTGACATGATCGAACAATATCATACTCTTATATTACCATAAACGGTAAGAAAATGGAAAAGGCGGAGAGAAAGCGTTTAGTTATTACTACCAACTAGAGACTCGAGATAGGCGTCGATAAAATTGTCAATTTTGCCGTCGAGAACGGAATCTACATCGGTTTCTTCGTATTTAGTGCGGGTGTCTTTGACGAGTTTATATGGTTGCATGACATAGTTACGAATTTGTTGGCCCCAGCTAGCGGATTCACCGGCACGTAATTGATTAATAGATTCGGCCTGCTGGTCTTGTTGCATTTTAAGTAGTTTACCGCGAAGGATTTCCATGGCTTTTTCGCGATTTTGGAGTTGGGAACGCTCGTTTTGAATAGCAACCACGGTATTGGTTGGCAAGTGAGTAATACGAATGGCGGAGTTGGTGGTGTTTACAGACTGTCCACCATGGCCACCAGCATGATAAGTGTCAATACGGAGGTCCTTTTCGTCAATTTTAAGGTCATCTTCACTGTCGAGAATTGGGAGAACTTCGACCAGTGAAAAAGAAGTTTGGCGAAGATTGTCAGCATTAAACGGTGAAAGACGCACTAGACGATGTACGCCATGTTCGGATTTGAGATGGCCATACATTTCGGGGCCATAAACTTCGTAAACTGCGGTCTTAATACCAGCTTCTTCCCCAGTGCTACGCTCGATTAATTCAATATCGTAGCCATGTTTTTCGAAAAACCTTAAATACATGCGCTCCAAAATGCCAGCCCAGTCCATAGCTTCGGTGCCACCGGCGCCAGCGGTAATACGAATAATGGCATCTTTTTGATCGAGTGGATCGGTGAAGCGGAGGGATTTTTTGAGTTCAGCGTAAGTTTCTTCGTGGGCGGTAAGTTGGGCCTCGATTTCCTCAGCGAGATCTTCGGCGGAAAGTTCGATTAACTCGTGCAGGTCGTTCGCTTGAGATTTGAGAATTTGCCAAGTGCTGAGCTCGCTTTCGAGTTTTTTGAGTTCTGTATTGACGGATTTGGCACGAGCAAGATCATTCCAGAGTTCAGGCTTGGCGGATTCTTCTTGAAGATGGGCGAGTCTAGCAAATTTTTTATCAAGATTTAGCTTAGCCCAAGTATCATCAATTCCCTCTTGCAAGAGAGTGAGGCGTTTTTCGAGGTTATTCATATAGATATTATAACTGATAAAGTGACAGGAACCGAGGAAATGTGGTATAATAAAAAATACATTGGAGATTCGCCAAGTGGTAAGGCAGTGGGTTCTGGTCCCACCATTCGGGGGTTCGAATCCCTCATCTCCAGCCAAGTTGAATATAAGTCATGTTTTTTGCCCCAATTTCCCCTGTAAATGACGGTTAAGTCCCTTGCAGAGAATTGGGGCTAATTTTTTTGACGATTTCCTCAAAAATTTTACAAGTTAATTAGGCAATTAAGCCATTTTTGTTAAGTAAGGTCATGAACTCGTCGATAATTTTGTCATTGCGTTCAAGAATTTCTTTTTCTCCGAATTCCTTATATCTACCGCTAATGTTTTTAAGTTCGAGGTTGATTGTCCCGTCTTTGCGTTGACCCTTATCGTTAGTAAAGCCATTATAATATTTAATTTTATCCTCAAACCTGTAATCGGAAGCACGAATGTTGATTCGCTTCTCTAGGAGTGCTTTATTGCCAAGCGATTCAATCTGCTTGTTATCGGATAGCCCTCTCTCGTTTTCTTGGCGCTTCTTAGGGTAGATATGTTCAATATCGAACTGTTGAGAAAGTTTAGGAAGAGCTTGCTCGTTGTCCAACATCATACGGAGAGCGAGCATAGATTTAGTAATTGGTCTGCCATTCTTAAAGTCGTAGATGACGATTGCGCTTCGTGTTTGTTCTTTATCAAATTTGAATTCCGAGAATGTAACCTCGTTTAGATTGACGATGTTCAACATCTCGGCAAAGAGCGGGGTTCTTAATGCGTTTACGCCTGGATGAACGACTGCATAGCCCCAAACAAATGCGATGGTACGATCTAGAAATATTTCAAATTTTTTCGTATCTAGACTGCCATTTTCGTCACGATTTGCCATATAGTAAACGGATACAAAATAGCTCCACATACTATTTGGTGCGTAGTTCAGCGTAAAGAGTTTTCTTAATGTATTTTCACTAAAGCGTTCAGAATTTTGGTCGGCAATATCTTCCCAGAATTGAGCGAGGTCTTTAAGGCTATCAAAAGTACCGTCTTGCTTTAAAATTGAATACTTATCACGCTCGTAGAACTTCCTAAGAGACTCGGTTGTCGTGGATTTGTTATTGTCGCGTTTAGCACGAATAAAGTACATGTACCTAGTAAATAGGTCGTCCATAGGTGTACCTGTGCTTGGATGGAAGATTTTGTCGCAGGTTTCTTCGAGCTTTTTCCAATCCTTAATAAACTCGTTTCTGGCGTCTTCGCTTTGTTGTTTGTAATACTGATAGAATTGAGCTTTGAAGATATCGGAATCGGAGAGAGGAAGGCCTCTATCATTTAGAGTCGAGAAGATACGAAGGGCGGTATCCTGCGATTCGGCTTCAATTGGCATAAGAATGCAGTTGTTCAAGATACGTGCTGGGAGTTTTTCTGCAAATGTTGGGAAGTGGTTAATAAAATCATCTACTTTTTCAAGGAAGAATCTAAAGTTATTCGCATAACGGCTTGTCTGCTCGTTGGTAACTATACCGGTTTTTAGGATTGATAGGAACTCATCTTTATCTTTATCTGTTGCGACTACGGAATCTATTTTAAGATGTTCTTTATCTGGCTTACCCATTTCGTTAGTCTTCCAGATGCAGCTAGCAATGCGTTCAGAGAAGTCTTTAGAATCTTGGTTTTGCATTTGCGTAAAACGATCGTAGAAGGCTCGGAGAAGAAGCATAAAAGTAGTTAGACGCTGCTGACCATCAATGACTTCCTGTTGTTTCTTATCGTTTTCAAAAGTTACGATAGAGCCGAGGAAGTATTCATCGTTGATGTCGAATTTCGTAGCGTCGTTATCAGGAATTGCAAAAGAGAATATATCATCCCAAAGGGTCTGACAGTTATCTTCGTCCCATGCGTATGGACGCTGGTAATCAGGGATTATGTAATCTGCCTTTCTATCAGATAAAAGTTCATAGATACTTTTTTGGTCAACATTCAGTTTAGACATATTATTTCCTTGATTACTTCCGAGTTAGGTTTATAAATACCCTTAGTGTAATTATACTATCAATAAGCCAAAAATAATATCGACTTTACGTTGGTCTGCTATAGTGATATTTAATTTATTGTGGATGCAAAAAATAATATTCTGGTAGTGGTTTAATAAGAACAAAAAATCCCTAAATCTTGCGATTTAGGGGATATAATTTCTGTGGCTGGATC
>CALKRO010000100.1 GCA_937990205.1 uncultured Candidatus Saccharibacteria bacterium
TATCAGTGCGCCAGAGTGGAGCGGTAATGAGGAGTTTTTCAGAGTCGGAAACCGCCTTGAAGCCGACATTTTCAAGAGTTTGAATCATCAAAGCTTCATCGTAGTGTGAGCCGAGAAGTTGATTAATCTCAGAAACTTTCACTGCTACCTGAATTTCAGATAAATCCTGCTTCAGAGAGTCAGTAAAATGAAGTTCAGCACCTGACTTCACACCAAGCTTAGTTAGACAATCTTTGATAGCTGGAATAGTATTGACGGCTGGCTGGCCCTTGGTAAAGCGGGTGATTGCTTCCGAAAAAATACCGTGAGCCATCTGAGTTTTACGCAAATTATAGAGGCTAAAAGTAGCAGATTCGAGCAAGATGCGAGTGGTCGAGGCGTCGATTTTGGTCGATTCCCCACCCATGGCGCCAGCTAAGGCGACTGGAATGTCGTTCGAGGCAATCACGATATCATTGGTGTTTAATTCAATAGTTTTTCCATCAAGCAAGGTTAAAGATTCACCAGTACGCGCCGCACGCACGATGATTTTTGCGTGATCTAGGCCACCGATTTTAACAAATTTATCATAGTCAAAGGCATGAAGTGGCTGACCAAGCTCTAACATGGTAAGATTCGTCGCATCGACGATTGGATTTACTGAGTTCATGCCAGATTTAGCTAATAAAACTGAATCTTTCGTCATGGGATAGAGATCAGAAAATTCCGGAGAAACGGGACTTGCTAGGTTTAGATCAGAGACATTAACCAAACAAGCGGAATAGCGGGGACAAAGTTTTTCATCGGCAATTTCAATCAAGATTTCGTCGCTAGCTTTATCTATAACTTGGTCGAAACTCACTGGTTCAGAGAATTTTTGACCAAGAATCCCAGAAACCTCACGCGCAAAGCCAATCAAACCAAAAGTATCTGGGCGATGAGTGAGCGATTTGTTTTCGATATCGAGAATTTTATCATTTAAATCAAAAACATCCGCCAGAGCCTGCCCTGGGCGACCAAGTTCCGCATCAACCTCTGCGATGTACTTATGATCAGAAGAAAGTCCGAGTTCATCTGGTCCCGCCAACATACCAAAACTTTCGTAACCACGAAGCTTGCGCGAACCAAGCACGAAATTCTCACCGCCAAAAGTATCTGGCACGATACTACCTGGAGTGAGCCAGACGGCAATAATACCAGCACGAACATTTGGTGCACCACAGACAATTTGCACGAGACCGGAATCAAGAGTAGAAAACTTCTGATTAAGCTCCGGTCCGGCGTCGATTTGACAGAGATGCAAATGGGTACCCGGAATATCTTCACAAGTTACGACCTTCGCGAGATAGG
>CALKRO010000101.1 GCA_937990205.1 uncultured Candidatus Saccharibacteria bacterium
TTATTTTTTCTTGATTTTTTAATTTCAGTTATGAGGTTTAGTGCTGAGGATTGTTCAGCAATAATACCGCACCGCCAAATACAAAAGGCTACTCCGCAATAATACCGCCGCCGATGCAGACGTCACCGGCATAAAAGACCACAGATTGACCGGCTGCTGGATGTTTGATTTCCTCAGTCAATAATACCTCGCTAGTTTCTGCGTTAAAACTACAAGAGATGAGTGGTGCACGATGGCGTACACGACAAGTTAGATTAGAGAGATTTGGCTGAATGTCACCGGTGACCTGATGGATTTGACGAATTATTATGTCTTTTAATTTTAAGTTCTTCGTCCAGAGATTTAAGTGATTGAGGTTTTTCGAAACATATACCAGATTTTTCGCCATGTCTTTGCCGACCACATAATAAGGCAGTCCGCCGCCGAGATTCAAACCGTGACGTTGGCCGATCGTATAGAAGACCGCGCCTTCGTGCGTGCCGAGTGCTTCTCCAGTATCGCGATCGATAATCTGACCAGGCACCACCTCAATATATTCTTGGAGAAAATCCTTAATCCCGACTTCACCCACGAAACAAACCCCCATCGATTCTTTCTTGTAGGCATTATCGAGGCCAAATTCGGCAGCCAACTGCTTCACCTCTGGTTTTAGCATTTTGCCAAGAGGAAAGAGAGTATGCGAAATAGCTTCATCGGAAATACGATAGAGGAAGTAAGTTTGGTCCTTATTTGTGTCGGTAGCGAGCTTCAAATTGCCGTCTTCAGAGACAGCATAATGACCGGTGGCAATAAAATCGGCGCCCTGACTCATGGCGATGTCATAAAAAAGCTTGAACTTGATTTCTTGATTACACATCACATCAGGGTTCGGAGTGTTACCCTTCCTGAATTCCTCGATCATATAGTCGACTACCTTGGCGTGATACTCAGTTTCAAAATCAAAAATGCGAAAATCAATATCTAATTTCGTAGCCACACGCTTAGCATCAGCCAGATCTTCCGCCCAAGGACATTTCATACCTGGAAGATCCTTCGACCAGTTTTTCATGTAGACCCCGACCACATGGTAGCCGGCATTTTTGAGTAAAACCGCGGTGACGGAAGAATCGACACCACCAGACATACCAACGAAGACGGTTTTTGGTTTGGCTATATCGCTATTCATGAGTGA
>CALKRO010000102.1 GCA_937990205.1 uncultured Candidatus Saccharibacteria bacterium
AAACTTATTCTTTCCCAGAATCCGGCAATCTCGACTCAAAAACTCTTGAAGAATTCCGCGAAAATTTCGAAAAGACTCTCGAAGATACCAAAAATCTTAAAGACCCATTTTCCGCCGATAATCTATCTGATGATTTTGTTGGATTAAAATCACCCAATAAATAACCAGCACCACTCAACCTACACCCATTGCTCACTAAGAATCAGCTACCTATGTTTTAGCACTTTTCAAAATGCTATTTTCATGTTATAATGCAGCGATAATTATTAAGTGGGAATAATCTATATGAAACAATCTAATATTAAACTTATCGGTGAATTCTGCCTAGTTTCAATCTTTGCAGATGGCCATAATTTTCTAGATATTCCTGCCAAAATCGATTCTGGTGCCGACAGCAGCTCTCTCCATATTAACAGCGCTAAAGTAAACGAAGATGGCGATTTAGTAATAAGTCTCCCTAGTTTTTATCAACACAAAACTTCTCCAAGGGAATTAAAGCGTGATTATGCTCATCCAGACTATACGCCCACTAAAGTCAATGAAAAGATTAAAAAATCCAAAACTTCAAAAACTGTCATTATTCCCAAAGGAAAATATCGAGATATTACCATCGTTAGCTCTAATGGTCATGGTCAAAAACGTTATAAAACCAACCTAAAAATTAGCATCAACGGGTCCGAATTTGAAACTTCGTTTACCCTTAGCAGTCGTCATAAAAACCGCTACCCAATATTACTTGGTAAGCATGCCCTAAAAGGACGGTACCTAGTTGACGTTTCAAAATCCTATATCAACCAAACCAAAGAAAATCTTAATCAACTAATCAGCAAGGAAGACTAAAATGAAAATCGCCATTCTCTCCAACGGACCAAAGAACTACTCCACCACCCGTCTCTACGAAGAAGCTATCAAGCGTGGCCATGAGGTCGACATCATTAAGTATAAAAATTGTTATCTTTCACTCTCCGAAAATAATCCCGTAGTTTACTATAACGGAGAAGCACTTCCTCACTACGACGCAATTTTACCTCGTATCGCCAATGGTCTCACCCGTTACGGCTGCGCCGTAGTTCGCCAATTTGAAATGAGCAACACTTGGACACTTTCTAGTTCGATCTCAATCACTCGTGTCCGCGACAAGCTTCGTTCTGCTCAAATTTTCGCCAAAGCTGGCATTGCTTCACCAAAAACCTTAGTCTCACGCAACACTGCAGACATTGATGACCTTCTTGAACAAATCGGTCTTCCAGCTATCATCAAGCTTGCTACCGGTACACATGGTAATGGTGTAGTTCTAGCCGAAACCAAGAAAGCTGCCCGCTCTGCCTTGCAGGCTTTCTACCTCTATAACGAAGATGGTACCAACATTCTTATTCAAGAATATATAAAAGAATCTGCTGGCACCGATATTCGTGCTTTTGTGGTCGGCTCAAAGGTTGTTGCCTCAATGAAGCGTCAATCTCTTGATGATGACTTCCGTTCCAATCTCCATAAAGGTGGCATTGGCACTGCTATTAAACTTACTCCAGAAGAAGAAAAGCTCGCAATTAAAGCCGCCAAAGTCATGGGCCTCCATGTTGCCGGTGTTGACCTCATGCGCTCCGCTCGTGGTCCATTAATCCTCGAGGTTAATGCTTCGCCAGGATTTGGTATTGAAAAAGCTACCAACCGCAACGTCGCCCTACCAATCATCAAATATATTGAACATAATGCAAAAGGCCGCACTCTTAAAGATAAGGTTGGCATCTAAGCTAAGATCTCTAAACCAAAATACCTAACCCAATCTGACGCCTCTAGGTGTCAGATTTTTATATCTCTTTCAGCCCAGAACAAGTTATCATATAGTATAATTAACTTATGATTATTTTACTTTTAATCGTCTTGCTCTTTATTCTATTCTCTATGCTTAGACGACATATTGGCATTGCCCTACTTGCCACTATCGCCGGTAACACCATTTATAGCACCTTCGGCAACGATCTAACCGAATTATTTGCTAAATTCCTAAACGGCATCCCAGAAAATACAATTTCCAGCACTATCTACATCTCCCTAGTTTTTCTCTTTCCGTTAATTCTTTATTTCAAATCCAATAAAGACAGTCTTTTTGGCATTTTACGTTTTCTTGAAAGCTTGATTTACGCCGTGCTTTTGGTCTCCATTTGCGCCGCCAAGATCAATCTCCTCATACCATTTGATGATATAAGCATCCAGCTTTTGAACTTCGTCGCCATCGTGCGTCCTTCGCTCCTGCTTTTTGCCATCATTGTAGCCTACCTCGATATTCTTCTCAGCAAATCGAATTAATATAAAAACCACTAACCATATCAAAAAATACCACCATTTTTTCTTCGGAAAATCTAAAATAGAAGATTCCTGTTCAGCCAAAACATTTATTATGTGTGTATGAATTTTCAATGGCCAAATTAGTATTTTTTCTAAACTGATCCCAAATATCAATAAATCACCCAATACCGCAATCAATCCCACCGAACCCATAACAATGGGTAAACTCGGCAATAGTACCATATTCGCCAGAATCGAAAGCCAAGTAAATTTACCAAAGAAATATAGGCTGATTGGCAATGTTATTACAGAAATTACAATTGATGAAATTAAAGATTTTACCAAAAATCCCGGTCTTTGATAAAGATCTTTTAAGTCATCTTTTGTCCCATAGAGATAACTTGTAGCTAACGGTACCATTTTTACTATGGCAAAGTAAGCTAATATTGAAAGCCAGAAGCCAATTTGCTTTACAAATTCTGGTCGAATTATCAAGCAAATACTCACAATTACCACTGTTGTTCGATAAACCGAAACGTTTCGGCCAAAGTATTTAATCGTCATCATTAAAGCCAACCCGACTAACGCGCGCAAAATAGACGGACTAAAACCAATCATCATTGCATAGATGAAGCAGAAGATTAGCACAAAATAGGTTTTACTAATGATCGAAAAATGCTTAAAAACCAAACTCAAAATTCCAGCAATTATCGCAAGATGTGTTCCGGAAACTGCAATCAGATGCAT
>CALKRO010000103.1 GCA_937990205.1 uncultured Candidatus Saccharibacteria bacterium
AAAAACTCTACTACCTCCCCAATTGGAACATATATATTTTCATGAAAAAATTTATCCAATAGTTCTTTTTCCTTCTCTTTATTTTCAATTTTAAAATAGCTGAAAAGTGGAATAATTATACTTTTCACCCTATTGCATATGCACATTAACCTTATGAATGGATGGGGATGAGTTGTACTTTCAGATAGATCTCTCGTAAAATCTTTATCCTCGTAAAATAGATACATAATAATTGCTCCCCCCCACATTACACATCTTGTAATTCCGGTAAGAGCACTCAAATAAATAGATGCTTCATCTTCTTCATTTATTTTACCCTGCTCTTTATTAGTATTAAAATCTTTAAACCTATGATAAAAATAAAAAGCAATAGCTCCTGCATCGGCAGATAATTCAGTTACATGATAAATATTTTTTTGTTTTTCTTCTAAATTTACATGAGCATTAATTTCATTTATTTTATTTTCTCCTCTTACTTTAATATGGTTTTGAATTAGATGATTAAGTTCGTGAAGGAAAATAAAATGATAAATAAAAAAAAGAGACATTTCTAAATTTATCTTTATTTTTTCCTCGTTTGCATTATTAAAGTATGGATCGTCACAATCTTCCAATATAAATTGGAACAAATTATGAATTTCATCGTAAAGATTTAATATTAATGCACGGCTAATAAAAATTTTATGCCTATATGGATTATCTGAAATAATACTAGCATGAGCCTCTAATTTAAAAGGGTTTTTCTCATTAATGTCTACGCTAAAAATTAACTCAGCTTCATTTATTTCTTTATATAAATCATTTATTATTCTATTTTTTAAATCATGTAATATTGAAACAACATTATTTTCCAAATCTAATTCAATGTCTTTATCGTTTTCTATCATATTAACTATCTCAAAATAACAAGTTTTCCTTAATATTCCTAATCTTATCACGAAGAATAGCCGCCTCTTCAAACTGCAAATCCCTAGCCGCCTGCTGCATGGTTTTTTCCAGTTTGGCGATTTCTTTAATCGCATCTTCTTCGTTGTGAATCTCGCCGACTTTAACCTTATTTTTACCTTTCAGACGGCCTTTAATATTTCCAATCAACCCAATGTAACCATCTCAATCTGCTCCATACTTCTACCCAGGAAGCGTTCGCCGATGGTGCGGAAGCGCAGTGGGATGTCGCTGACGTAGAAGCGATAATCCGGGTTGTCGTTTTCTGTATTCAGCAAACCTGCTTGTGCTAAGGCTTTGGCGGTGGCTTCGGCGGTAGTGATGGCGGAATCGACCAAGGTGACGTTTTGTGCTTCGCGGCCGATAAGCGGTTTGAGCAGTGGGAAGTGGGTACAACCCAACACCAGCGTGTCGATGTCGTCGGCCAAGAGCGGCTTCAGGTATTCGCGCACGGTCAGGCGGGTAACTTCGTGATCGAGCCAGCCCTCTTCTACCAATGGCACAAGCAGGGGCGCGGCTTGCGTGCGTACCAGCGTGTCGTTGTTTTTTGAATGGATGGCGCGCGCGTAGGCATTGCTGTTGACGGTGGTATTGGTCGCAATAATGCCGATTCGGTTGTTTTTGGTGGTTTGCAAAGCGGCTTCCGCACCGGCGGAGATCACATCTAATACAGGCATATTGCCTGCTTTTTGGCGGATTTTCTGTCCGGCAACGGCGGCGATGGTGTTGCATGCGATGACCAGTGCTTTGACATCGTTTTCCAGCAGGAAATCGACAATCTGCATGGCGAAGGTTTCGATGGTGG